>JAYUWD010000309.1:0-4382 GCA_043753735.1 Gemmatimonadaceae bacterium | reverse complement strand
ATTTCATGGAGATTCGCGGCGTTGGCCTGCTGGACATCCCGGCAATATTCGGAATTCACGCCGTGCGTCAGCAAAAACGCATCGAAGTGGTGGTCGTGCTCGAAGAATGGGACGGCGAAGCCCATGTCGAACGCACCGGGCTCGATGTGCAAACGATGAACATTCTTGGCGTCGAGATTCCGCGCATCACCGTGAATCTCAATCCGGGCAAGAATATCACGGTCATCGCCGAAGTCATCGCGATGAACCACCTCCTTCGCTACTATCGAGGAGTCGACAGTGCGACGGCTTTCAACGAACGGTTGATCGGTCACATGCGTCGGAACGCCGTTGTCGAGAACTACCTGCAGGAGGATGACGAGTAGTGACGAGCCAGCACGAAGCGCACGCGACCGAGGCACAGGCCGACGGGGAGTCCGCCACCAGCCCGGTACGCGCCATCGTTGCAGGACACGGCTGGTTCGCGACGGGTGTGATCTCCGCCGTTGAGCAGATTACTGGGCGCGGCAACGTCTTCCGGCCGATCTCGAACACGGGAATGTGTCTCGACGATATTCAGCAATCGCTGGCCCACGCGCTTGACGAAACGGGGGCGCGCGTGATCTTCACCGATCTGCCGGCCGGCAGTTGCACGATGGCGGTGCGACGACTCGTACGTTCGCGACCGGGTGTTGTGCTCGTGACGGGTGTGAATCTCTCGCTGCTACTCGATTTCGCGATGCAGGATGACATCGATCCCGTGGCCGCCGCGAATGGCGCCCTGGAGCGCGGCCGTGCGTCCATGGTGTTGCACGGAGGCTGACGAATGCCGATTGCGCTGTATCGTATCGACGATCGCCTGATTCACGGGCAAGTCGTCGTTGGCTGGGGGCAGCCGCTCAATCTCCGATTGATCATCCTCGTGGATGATGACGTCGCCGCGAGTGATTGGGAACAGGAGCTGTATCGCATGGGGGTGCCACCGGATATGTCGGTCTATTTTCATGATGTGCCCTCCGCCGCGGTCGCGCTGCCGGGCTATCAAGCCGACCCGCGTCCAGGCATCGTACTCGTCGGCGACATCGGGACCATGGCGCGTCTCGTCGATGCTGCAGGTGGCAGCATTCACGCCGTGAACGTAGGCGGCGTCCATCATGCGCCGGGGCGCACACCGCGCATGCGCTACGTATTCCTGACGCCGGCAGAAGAGCAGGGGCTTCGGGCGATTGCGGCGCGCGGCGTCGACGTGACGGCGCAGGATGTTCCCGGTGCACGCCCGGTGGCGTTGGACGAATTGCTTGCGGCCACATTGGATGTCTAACGCGGTGCCCTGCGTGAAGCCCGACACGGCCTGATGCCTGACCTCAGCACGTTCATCGAGCTCCTGCCGCTGGCGCTCCTGGCCGGCATCTTCGGTCTCGATGTCGTGAGCTTTCCACAGGCGATGATTTCCCGGCCCATCGTTGCCGCGACCGTGGGCGGCGCCATGTACGGCTCACCAGTCGCCGGGCTTGTCTGCGGCGCCGCCCTCGAATGTCTTGCGCTCGAGTCGCTTCCCGTCGGCGCATCGCGCTACCCTGAGTGGGGAAGCGCATCCGTGGTGGCGGGGGTGATCGCCGCACTCGGCTCGGATCCAGCTGCGCCTCCCTCAGGCAGGGCGCTCATGGTCTCGGTGGGTGTCGGCATTGCTGCGGCATGGCTCGGCGGTTGGACCTTGGTGCGTCACCGGCATTTCATCGCGGTTTTCGCGCGCCCGCGACTCGGTCAACTCGCGGCCGGGAGTCGCAACACCGTCATCGGGTTGCAGCTGTTTGGACTAACCGTAGACATCCTTCGCGGCGCGTTTCTTGGACTGGCCGTGTACATCCCGGCCCGCCTGCTGATGGATTTTTCGCGTGCGCACTGGACCATGCCTGAATCCACTACCCGTGCGGTCGTCGTCACCTGTGTCGCGGCGGTCGCCGCGACTGCCGTCTGGAAGGATTTTCATGCAATCAGCGGGACTCGTCGCCTGTTCACAGCCTCCCTCGCGGTAGGAACGCTGCTGGTGGTGCTGCGTGGCTGATTCGACCGGTCGGATGGACGGAGCCGCACCGCGATTCGACAGCTCGGCCAGCCCGTCGCCCGAGCAGGCGATGGATGCGTCCAGCACCGCGTCAAAAGCGCTCCCGGCCGGTTTTGCATCGGGGCCTGAGCTCGACGGGCGTACCCGGATGACGATGTTCGTCCGTTCGCTCGCAATTCAGGGGTCGTGGAATTACGAAATTCTCATCGGCAACGGCATCGGTTTCTGTGTGGAGCCTGCGCTTCGCCGACTTGAAGGCGGTGTCGGTGGTCCGGCCTATCAGGCGGCCTTGGCTCGGCAGTGCGCATACTTCAATGCACACCCGTATCTGGCCGGTTTGGCGATTGGCGCACTGGCGCGGGCCGAGGTCGAGCAGGTCAGTCCGACTCGCATCGAACGGTTTCGAACCGCGCTTTGTGGGCCCCTTGGCAGTGTGGGAGATCGCCTCGTGTGGGCGTCCTGGTTGCCGGCCTGTTCGTTGGTCGGACTCTTGCTGTTCGGTGCGGGGCTATCGCCGCTTTGGGTGACAGCGGGTTTCCTGCTACTGTACAACGTGGGGCATCTGGGGCTGCGGGACTGGGCGTTGCGGGCAGGGTGGCGTCATGGTCTTCGTGTCGCGACTGCGCTTGGCCACCCGGTGCTCCAGCATGGTCCGCGCTACATTGGTCTCGCAGCAGCGGTGTTGGGCGGGTTGGCGCTGCCGTTGGCGGCGCATCGGGCACTCGGAGGCGGCGCGCCATTGTCTTCGGTACCCATTGCAGTGACAGTCATTACGCCATTGCTGGCGGTAATTCTTGTGCGTCTGCACGGTCGCGCCGAGGGATGGCGCGTCGTACTGCTCGTGCTGGCTGTCTTCGTCCTCTACTCGGTGGTCCGTTGATGGCTGAATGCTCCGTCCAAATCGTCAATAAGCACGGCCTGCACGCGCGGCCGGCGGCCGAAATGGTGAAATCGGCGTCGCGCTTCACGTGCGATATCACGATCTCGCGTGACGATCTCGAAGTGAACGGCAAGAGTATCATGGGTGTGATGATGCTTGCTGCCGAATACGGCGCAACGATCACGCTACGTGCCACAGGACCCGACGCTGACGATGCGCTGGCGGCCCTTGCGACCCTCGTGGCATCCCGGTTCGGGGAGAGCTAGTGTTGTCGGTCCTGCGCGGAATTCCCGCGTCGCCGGGAATCGTCGTCGGACCGGTCCATCTGCTGCGATGGGAGGTGCCCGAGGTTCGGCAGCGGGTGATCGATGACGCGGATATCGATGCGGAAATTGCGCGATTGCAGACGGCTTTCGACCGTGCCCGCGATCGCCTGCGTCACCTCCGCTCGCGCGCCGAAGTCCAGGCCGGTCCGGAGGAGGCGGCGATTTTCGATGTGCAGCTTTCGATCCTCGATGATAAAGAACTCGCCGAAAGCGTCATCGCCCTGATCAGACAAAATCTGGGCGCCGAAAAGGCGTTTGATCTGATCCTGCTCGAGTGGCGTCAACACTTCGCGCGTCACAGTGCGCCAATGTTGCGCGAACGCGTTGGTGATTTGACCGACGTCCACATTCGTGTGCTCTCGATCCTGCTGGATCTTCCCGATCACGACCCGGTCGATGTGCCGCGTGGCGCCAACGCCATACTCGTCACGCACGACCTGACGCCGTCGTTGACACTGCAACTCGATCGCGAGTGCATTGCCGCAATCGCCACCGACGCCGGCACCGCCACGGCGCACGTCGCAATCCTCGCGCGTTCACTTGGCCTGCCGGCCGTCGTCGGGCTGCGGAGAGCTGTCAGCTATCTCAAAGGTGGCGAGCTCGCGATCCTGAACGGGGCGGAGGGCACGCTCACCATCGCGCCCACGGATGCCGAAGTCGCAGCCGCGCGTCAATTGCTCGTTGACGAGGAAGGACGCGCTGATCAAATGCGCGAACTGGCCCTCAGCGAGCCAATCACCCGCGACGGTGAACGCGTCGTCATCGTGGCCAACGTCGATATTCCGGAAGAATCGGAGCTCGCCGCCGTCAGTGGCGTTGAAGGCGTCGGCTTGATGCGCACCGAGTTTCTCATTGTGGGGCGCGCTGCGATGCCCGACGAGGAGGAACAGTATCGGGCGTACACCCGCGTCGTTCGGGCATTCGGCAATCGACCGGTCACCATTCGCACCTTCGACGTGGGTGGCGACAAACTGCCCGTCGGCGGATTCCCGAACGAAGCAAATCCCTTCCTCGGCTGGCGCGCGATCCGCATGTGTCTCGACGAAAGCGAGATGTTCAAGGTGCAGTTGCGTGCCTTGCTGCGCGCGGCGGTTCATGGCGATCTGCGGATCATGCTCCCGCTCATCGTCAC
>JAYUWD010000308.1:0-13222 GCA_043753735.1 Gemmatimonadaceae bacterium | reverse complement strand
GATAGCGCACCGTGCCGAAGAACGAAATGTTCACCGTGCTCACCGCCTGTCCCAGATTCTGGTAGTAGATCGAGTCACCCCCACCGACGGACGCATTCCCGTAACGAAGACGCGCCAGGAAATCCTTCTTCGTCGTGTTGCCGCGTGTGACGTCGACTGCCGTACCGAGACCAAACCACTTGTTCAGTGCATACTCGGTGTCGAGACCGATCAGTGCGGCCTGGTCAAGACTCGCCGAACGTTCGGCTTTTACGGCACCCAGACGCGTCGTGACCGAAAACTGTTTCGGGACTGACTGCGCATTGAGTGCGCCAGCACTGAACGCCATGAGGGCGAGCGAGCGAAGCACGCGACTCATCGACCCACCTCGAAGGAAAAGATCTGGACGTTCTGCAGCGCGCCGGCCGACTCATACGAATAGTCGAACTTCACGTTGCGACCGAGAACGGGAAGACGAAGACCGAAACCACCAGCAAGGCCCACCTGATTGCTCGTACCGCGATCGCGAACGTCGTTGTACCAACGCTTGCCACCGCGCAGGAACAGCAGGTTGCGATAGCCATACTCAAGGCCGATGCCGTATTGCGTACTGTAGTCCGTAGCGTCGGTGACCGAGATCTCGGTGCTCAGCGTATTCTTGCCACCTGCGCCACCAAACATCGAGTTGGCGCTGCCAAGCAGCTCGGACCCGATTGACAAGCGGAATTCCACCGGAATTTCCGTTGCCCGCGTAAAGAAGTTCACACGGCGAGTTTCAGCGAGCTGGGATCCGTCGGTAGTGATGATGGTGCGCTCAATCAGCGCTCCGTTCGCCCTCGAGCTGCCACCGACGTTCTGAATCGCGCCGCCAAGCACGAGCCCGAAAAGTCCTGTGTTGAACTGCGTTCCGATATCGAACGCCGTCCAGCTCGTTGTCGCGTCCGGAATGCCTTCACTAATGCGCTTGACCTGCCCACCAGCCGAAAGACGATCAGTCAGCCGCTTGGAGTAACCAAGTCCGACAACAGTGGAAGTCCATTGAAAGACGTTGCCACCAAGCCGTTCGCCGAACGGGTTGAGCTCAGTGGTGCGCTTGATGTCGCCCGAGTTGAGCGTGTTCAGATGCACGCCAACCACTCCGCCCAGAAGCGGAATGGACGCAGCGGCGTACGTCTGACCGATGCCGAGATCTCCGTACAGGTTTTGACGTCCGGCGACAACTGAGAACGACTCGGATGTAGCGGCGCCAGCCGGGTTCCAATACCAGGCCACCGGGCCGGACACGGAGCTACCGACGGATCCGGCCATTGCGCCACCACGCGCGCCAATGCCGATGTGCAGGAAATTGGCGCCGCGTGTGCCCTGTCGATTGGGCGTGTCTTGCGGCGTAGGCAGAATGCCCCCCGGCCCCTGAGCGCGTGCGGATGCGCTCATCAGGAGGGTGGCGGCGCCGAAGGCGCCGAGTTTGCGAAAAATATGCATCGCGGCTCCGTTAGCGGATGATCACGAACTTGCCGCGCTGAACCTGATCCTTACCTGCGGAGCCGGTGGCGGTGAGTACGTAGAGGTAGAGACCAGAACCCATGTCAAGTCCTTCACGCGTACGCAGGTTGAAAGGCAGGTCACCGGTCGGGGCGTTGTTGCCTTGGTAGGTGAGGTCAGCCTTCGTCCATGTGATCTCCTGCAAATACTGCCCGGAGACCGAGTAGATGCGCACCACGCCCTGCTCCGGCACGCCGGTGAAGTAGATGCGCGATGTCGCCGTCCTGCTCGACGGAATGTTGTCGATGTCGGCGCGCACGATGTACGGGTTTGGCACCACAGACACCCGAGCGAGATCCGCCTTGGTCAGCGAAGCCTTGGTCGAGAACGGCGTGGCGACGAGCTGCACGACCGAGCGGTTGTCAAACGTGCGGGTCAACTCGAACGTCTGCTTCCACCCCGGCTGCACAGCGAGGTATCCACCCGAAACCGATGAGCCGCGGGAAAGAATCGTCAACGGATTGCAGGTGAGCGCATCTGCAGTCGGACGCGTACCCGACGCCGTGGCGCCACCATTGCACGACACCAGGAAGCGGTTCAAACCGATCGAGTCCACGAGGACTGGAATTGGGCGGAACGCGTTCGGGCCATCAGCAGCCACAACCACAAACCGCGCCGCACCGATGCCGACCGAGCTGTCACGCTCGACCTTCTGCAACGCGATGAGCGTGTCGCCCGGCGTCCAGACGGTGTCGGGAATCGTCACGCGGATAGTGTCGTTACCCGAGCCCAAGAGTCGGGTGTTGCTGGCCCGAGCAAGCATGGCAAAGCGGACGTTCTCCGTGCGGCCATCAACATCCTTGAATGTCAGCGTAAACGGCACCCGCACGCGCTGCAGCGGGCGGGCCACTGTTGCACTTACGAGTGCGGCGGTTGCCGCTGACGTTTCCGTGATCGTGGTGGCCTTGGCTGTCGCGTCAGCCAGCGACGATGCAACGGTGGCCTGCAAGTTTGCGACAGGATCCAGATTAAACGGTGCCTTCGAACCCCACGGGTCCGTCTGCCACGTCAGCTCGTAGGAACCACCCTTGATTCGCTTGCTGCCAGTGATGTTCACCGCCTGTACCTGCGGGATGAACGTACGTGCCTGAGCCGACAGCGTGTCGCCAACGCCTCGGATGATGAAGTTGCGGTCACGCAGTGCACCAAACGGCGTCAACTCCTGTCGGAATCCGTTGGCACCGTTGGCCGAGTCACGCGGCACCACCGTAAAGCCAGGGTACAACGGCGACGCCTGTTGATCGCGTTCGCGATTGGCTGCGTATTGATCATTGATGACGAAGATCGGGCGATTGTCACCAGTGACCCAGGCATAGCCAGGATACGTGGCCGGAGAGTTCACCGTGTCGATGAACACGCGCGACGATCCAGAAGTACTGCGGAACGTGCCAGTCAAGAACGTCGCACCGACGCGAACCGGGATGTTCGCATTGGTCGTGAATGCCTGTTCACGCGCAATAAAATTCGTCGTCGCTGGCCCTGCGGCCGAGGTAGCCGCCGCAGGAATGACGAAGCGAACGTTTACCGTGGTGGTTGCTGCACTGGTCGATGTGTCGATCGTCTTGCGGATGATGAACTGGTTTCCGTAGACAAGACGCGAAGTGCCGGTCACATCGTTTGAAATGGAACCGTAAACGAGCGCCTGTGTTGCGTTCCCCGACAGCGTCGCCGTGTCGACTGATGCGAACGAGCGCCCTGCGACGTTGGTGATCGGGGCGTACAAGTTGATCACCGATGGACCCGCCGTGGACAGACTCGAGTTGATGGTGTCGTTGGGGAAACCGAGCGTGTTCTGCACGTCCGTCACCACAAGACCCGCTGCTGTCGAGTCGACAATGCGGAAGTCGGAATAACCGCGTGAGCGCGTCACAAACGAGTATAGATAGGGGCGGCCGGCCTGCACCGCTTCCGACACTGCACCCGTTGCCGGAATGCCGTTCGAGTACAGCACTGTGGCCCACGGACGCCAGGGGAACGCATTCACACCCTGATCGATCGTCCGTGTCGGCGCCGTCGTACACGTGCCCGAATTACCGGAGGTCGTGGTGAACGTGCTGCCGCCATCGCACGACTTGAAGATGATCACCGACGCCAGATTGTCATTCGCCCGCGCGGAGAGGCGCGAAAGCAAACCCGGGTTCAGTCGCAGGATCCGTCGCACAGAGGCGTTGCCAGCGACAGAGTCGGCGCGCGTCTTGTTCACCAATGCGACCATGAAAGGGTCGATCGGATTGATCTGGGGCAGGCGCACGGTGATCTGTGTACCGATGCTGGCCGCGTTCGCGCCGAAAGTGGTGGAGTCAATCAACTCGGCAGACTGAATCGTGTACGACTTGCCCGCCACCACCTGCGGGAACGCGTACGGCTGCGGTCCTGAGTAGTTGGTGAGATAGCTGGTCGTCACGCCGTCGATGGTCTGACGGATGGTCGCGGAATCCGTCGCCCACGAGAACGCGAACAGGAACTGCGTGGTGTCGTTCGACTTGAGCTTGAACGGGCCCGCGGATACCGTATTCAGAATGTTACCCATGCGCGAGGAGTAGCCGCCGGCAATCGTATCGCTCCACAGTGCCGCGCAACCAGCACGACCACAGTTGGGCGTCGAGATCGTATCCTGAATTCCGTCGTTGTTGTAGTCCCACCTGCCGAACGGCTGCCCGGTGTTCGGGTTGGTTGTGGAACCCGGCACGAACTTGTTGAACTTGGCCTGCTCGATTGCTGGGTACGTACCGCTCCAGTCTTCCGGCGACACGAGCTGGGTGTAGTTGACCAGCGTGAAGTCCGACGGATTCCGACCGTCGAAATAGTTCGCTTCCGTCGACGAGATCATGCCGAAGCCGGAGCGCATTGAACGGTTGATGTTCTGCGACGTCTGGCCGAACGAATTACGTTTGGCGTGATTGAAGGTGATCGTGTCGTCGGCGAGGTTGCTTGAAGGGTTGTAGTACGGGCTGTTGATGTTGCTGAACAGCTTGTTGCGTAAATCGCCAAGTGGCGACTTAAGCCACGTCATCGCGTACACGCCGGTCAAAAAGCCGTTCGCAAGACAGCCGTCCTGACTAGCATTTACAAAGCGCTTCGGATACGTCGTTGAGCACAAACCGCTCGTGCCGCCGCCCGTCGCATACAGTGTGTTGCTCGAGAAATCGAGGTACGTCGACACAACCTGGCCGTTGAACAGGAAGCCCGGGCCAAGGCCAAAGTACAGCGAGTCGTAATCAATGCCGGTGCCGTACACATCGGCCGACTTGTTGACAATTTGCACCTGATAGAATTGCGTGTTGCGTGTCGCCGGTGCCGCGAACTGCCAGCTATCGACGCGCATTTCGAGGCCGAGCGGATAGCCCGGATCCGTCGGCGCGCCCGAGCCACCCGGCACCACCGAACCGTACCGGAGCTTCTGCTCGCGATAATAGTCCGACATGAAGCCGTAGATGCTTTGCGTGCCCAAGTAGTTGGTGGCGTCGAGCCGCGAGCGCGACAGGCGCCAATCATCCCAGCGGAAACCCGCCTTGTTGCCGTCGAAGGTGCTCTTCCACACGGAATCGGCGACGACCAGCTTGCCCCTAAACCCTTCCGATCCGTATGTGTCCGGGCAGTCCCGCATCGCCATCAGCGAGAAGCCCTGAATGAGAAAGCGCGGGTCGTCACGGCAGGAGCTGTTGAACGTCGATGTCGCTCCCGAAAACATCTTGCCAAACTGACCGTCGGCCGATCCAATACGCCGGATCTGAGGCGGAACGAGCACCTGCCAGTAGTGCGAGGTGAAGCCGAGCGAGCCCGCCATGTTGTTGATGCCGGGATGGATCGCGCGAATTTTTCGGAATTCCGATGGTGGTGCACCAGCAACGAAGCCCATCTCAAAAAAGGCGTAATTGTTGCCGTTATTGATGATGTGCATCGCCACAAAGTTGTTGCCCTGATTTTCCGAAACGGGTCCACCCTGGTTGGTGACACCAGTGCGAAAACCCGCGCTCATGCGCAGCGAACCGGCGGCAAGATCTTCAGCCGCGAACAGGTTGAACGCACTCCTGGATGGAATCGGGACCGCCTTGACGGTTCCGTTTGAGAGTACGCTATCGATGGTGGTTTGAATGACGGGACTGAGACGCTGCGCATCTGCGCGCTGCGGCATCGCCGCAAGCATCCCGCCAAGCAAAGTGAGTCCGAGCGCCGCGCGCGCACCGGTGAAGTGCCGCGCGCCGAAGCGCGTTACGCGGCCCCCAAGGGGAGCCGCGCCGACGCCGAAAGTTTTCTGTTCGAAAGTCATGAGGTATAGTCGGTCTCTGCTTAGAAGTTGACCGTGATGCCAGTGGCGATGCTGCGACGCGCGCCGATGAATTCCGGCTGGTCGAATGCCGTCGACGTCGAAGCGTCACCGGTGTTGCCGACTCGGCGATTGTTGAAGTCGCGCAAGCCCGCGTCGCACGTGCCCGTGTTGACGAACACCTGCGCGCAGTTCTTGCGATCCAACAGATTCGCCACGCGGAGAAACCCAGAGTATCGAACCGCGCCGATGCGGAAGCCCTTGTCCAACACCAGATCAATCTGCTGCGTGCTCGGCTGGCGACCCGAGTTGATGTCCGACGCGTTGGCGAAAGCACCAACCTGACCGAACGACGCTGCACGAACTGGCGTGTACGGAATGCCGGCGCGCGTAGTGAAGGTCAGTGTTGCACGCGTGTTCCGCAGGAACCGCCCCGAATTCAACGGCAAGCTCGGAATGTCTTCCCGCACCTGATATGAAAGCGTCGCATTCAAGGTGTACGGCATGTCGACGTCGGCCACCGTCTCGAGCAACTGCTGACGATTGGACTCGTCCGAGCGCTGAATTTCATTAGCGCGATCGGGCGGACGTGAGTTGGTCGTGGCGCGCGACAGACCGTAGTTGATGTCGTACGACCAACGATTGGCGAGGCGACGGCGGAAAGTGATTTCGACGCCGCGTGACGAGAGGAAGTCGCCGTTGACAAGCACCGTGTACGCCGGGAGCGAGCCGTCGTACGTCGAGCCGATGTCCTGCAACGCACGGCTCGGACGCAGCCCCGAAAGCCCGGTTTCGGAACGGTTGTAAACCGCAACGTTGATGCTGTAATTGCGGCTCAACTCCGTGCTGTAACCCACCTCGTACGCCTTTGCTTCTTCCAGCAACAGATTGGGATTGCCGACAAATTCCGGATTCGCCGAGGTGATGTTTGGTACGCACTCGCCGGTGCCGGGCTTCACTGCGGTCTTGGAGCAATAGTTGTCACCCGCGCCGGCAACGGTGCCCACACCGGTGTTGCGATACACGTTCCCGTAAAGCGGCACCTGCGTGTAACGACCGGCATTAAAGAATATCTGCGACTTTTCGGTCAACGGGAACACGACACCAACGCGGGGGCTGAATGCCGTACGCGCCCTCGCGGCACTGAAGTCATCGAGCTGCGCGATCGCGGCTGCGCTGTCCAGCAGAATCGAGCGCTGCGACTTCGGGTTGATCGCGCCGGCCGCGCAACCAGCGACGCCATACGCTGCGCCAGATGCGTTTGCGAGCTTCTTCCCACCTACCGTCGCGCCTTCACAAACTTCACGAGCCGTGGTGCCGTTGGACGGGTTGAACGGGTCGGTGAAGCCCTGACCCGTCGCACGACCGTAGTCGAATCGGCCACCCAGCTTGATCGTGATGAAATCGTACTCGATCGTACTTTGTACATATCCCGCGGCCTCGATCGGCTTTGCGCGGTACACCTGCGACGTGAGCGGCTGAATGCCGGAGTTCGCACCCGACGCCCCCACATCCTTGTACTTGAGATCGTGGGTGATGAACTGTGCGCCGAACTGCAGGTTGTTGTGGTCCGTCACCTGCGACTGAACGTCAGCTTTGAACGTACGCGTGGTGAGCTTTTCGCCACCGTACACGCCCGACACGATACCCGCGTCGGGAATCCGATCGCCACCGGCAACACCCGGCGACGGGCTCAAGAAGTTCTGGTCGAAATTCGGGCGGAAGAACGGTCCTGGGATACAAGTGCCGAGGAAATACGGGCAGGTCGTACGCTCAAAGTTCGTCTGCGCCGCACGCAGCTGAATGTTTGAGCGACCGAAACGCTGTTCCAGCGACGCGATGTACACTTGGCCTTTGTCGCTGACCGATGGCTGGATCAAGTCGCGCGAAAGTCGATTGCCGCCGTCGGTAAGAATGTTCAGCGAATCGGCCCGATTGTTCACCAATGCGAGCGGGTCGCCGCGAAATGCATAGTAGTAGTTGCGAGCATAGCCACGGTTGGCGCGCTCGGAGCCGATACCAGTGACCTTGATCGTGGTGTTGTTGAATGGCAAAAACGTCAGCTTGCCGACGACCTGAGAGTTTTGCGTTCCACCGTATCCCTGCCAGCCGCCGTTGAGGTCACGCTGCGATGGAGGCAATGCATCGGTCTGCACGACGGGTGCGTTGGCCGTAAACACATCGTTGTCAAACTGAAGCACGCGAGCGGCCTGACTTTGTATCTGCCCAGACAGAGCGTATCGCAGCTTCGAGTTTGTGCCGGGAATCGGGCCGGACAGATAGCCGCGAAGCAGGTTCAATCCGAGCAGCTGATCCTGTTTATTGCCGAACACGGCGCCCGGCAGCGTGGAGTTCTGGAAGTCGATTGAGCCAGACACTTCAGAACCGCCCTCGCGCACGGCCTGGTTGATCACGCCCGAAAGAGCGTTGCCGTATTGCGGGTCGAGACCGCCGCGCTGGAACACAACCTGCTGCACGGCGAGCGCGTTCAGGTCGACAGCATTGGTGCCAAACAGCGGATTGTTGATCGCGATACCTTCAATCATCGAAAGCGTCGTTCCACCACGACCACCGCGGACGCGGATCGGCTGCGAGGTGCTGCGCTGTTCTTCCGCGAGCGACACCACCGACGTGTTGCTGGGCACTTCAGTGAAGCCCTGCTGAAGGGCGAGGACGCCCGCAATGCTGGTCACCGGCAGCCCTTGAATCTGCTCTGCGGTGATGACCGATTGCGAGCCGACCTGGTTGCGCTCGATCAGCGGCGCCTGATCGGCCTGCACCGAAATGGCTTGTAGCGTCTGATTCGAAGATCGCAGCTGGAAATTCTGATCGCGCGTCGCGTCGATGGTAATACCGACGTTAGTCGCACTGACACTCTGGTACCCAAGGCGGCGGGCCTGCACCGTGTACGTGCCCGGGGGAACCTGAATGATGAAATAGCGTCCGTTGGGACCGGTTGTCGCACCGAGCGTTGTTCCTTGCACCACCACCGCAGCCCCTTCAACGGGCTTGCCTGTTTCCTTGTCAGTCACGGTGCCGGTCAACTTGCCGGTCTGTGCCTGAACGACGGTGATTGGCGCTGCAAGGGCTGCGCCCAGGAGCGTCGCGATAAACCACCGACGACGTCCGAGAGACCTCATCTCATCCTCCGGGAGGGTATAGCTACGAGTCTGATGTTCTGCGCGGCCGATCGCCGTGCAAAACGCCGACAACGCCGAGCCAAACCCGGGCGGCAACCAAACGGTGCCTGACGGGTATTGACTCGACACTGGAAAGACCGGCCCGACGCAGAACGCGTCGGTCGGGAAACAGAGGCGGGTGGGGCGTTCCAAATTTCTTTATTGGTCCCCAAGTCGATCAAATGCACGAGCAACACAGCTGACAAAATGAGTCCCGAAGCGCGTATGGCTGAGGGGTCCGTTATTCGTGGTCGCGGCAAACTAGCGATGGCGGCTGGCGTGTCAATGTGCAAGCCAAGCGTGTAGCAGCCACATCACTCAATGGTGGCGAGTTCCTTGTATGGTTGCACTCTCCACCAACTTTCAGCTTCTCGTCCTGTTGGATTTCCGAATACTCCCACAATTGCTCAACAACGCTGCTAGACAAAGCGTCACTCGTGAAGCACGAAAACCTTTTCGCTGCTTGCGCCGCGTAACTTCCAGCGATTCGTCAAAGCTGAGGGCGGCGCTCTCCACGTCGGTGAGCATTGAGCTGGTTGGTTGTCGCTGAAGTCAGACCGCACACAAGCGCGTTGTGTGGACGAGAATCAGCGAACCCTCGCCCGATACGTTCTGGACAACCGAAGTGTCGTCCCGCCCCCAAGAATCAGCAGGCCATCCCCGCCCGGCAACGGTGACATTTCGCGCACACGGTCCATGTTTACCACCATTCGTCGATGGATGCGCGCGAACTGTCTCGGGTCCAGGCCAGCTTCGATCGCGGTGATTGTGCCGCGCGTCCGGTAACGCTGGTCGGCAACGTGGACCACGATGTAGTTGCCGTCGGCCTCGAACCAGTCAACGTCAGCCAAGGGAATGAAGCGCGTCCGACGTCCTTCGCGGACAAGCACCCGCACCGGACCGTCATCGTGAAGGGCCGTTGCCGGCTGTTGCCAGGCCTGCGTGAGATCCAAAACGCCCGCGACCGCGCCGACAGTGCGATTCCGCATCGCGGTTGCTGGCTGAACAGGAACGGCGATCGGCGTGCGCCAGCGCGCAGCGTTCATAGAAAAACTCCCGCGCGTGCGTTCAGGACCAACCGCTGCGAGCGCGTGCGTCGGTGAGCGCGCGTCGCCACCAACGGCCGAGTGCCACACATCTCCGCCGTCTACCGTTGCGACTTTCCACGGATCGACGCTGCGACCGGGCGAGAAAATCGCATCGTGGTTGCCGAACTTCGGTCCTAATGCTGACGAGCCCAGCTGGCCTACGCTCGCGCGAGATGATGCGGTCGCGCCAATGAGCCGCTGCAGCTCCTCAGCGGTGCGCAAAAGCGCAACCTGCAACGCTTGATGACACGCTCGCGTCATTGCTTCGTGCAGTCGCGCAGCTACGATCGGGATCGAAACCAGATCAGTCGCTTGCAACTCGAAGGCGCGAACGGCGTCCGCTTCTCGCGCAGACAAGAAAACGATCGCATGAGGTCGACTCGCTACTGGCAACGATCCCACAAATTCGAAGCCGGAACCGTCAGTCAGCGTCGCTGCGATGATCGCGACGTCGGGCGTCAGCGAGGAGAGCGCAGCACGGGCCGCGACTCTGTCCGGATACGATCCGGCAATCTGCAGATCGAGCGACGCGGGGAGCGCAACAAGCTGCTGGCGAAGGTCAGCCGGATGTTCGCCGATGAGGACGACGCGAAGAGGCATGAGGCAGTCGGGATGCGCGCGTGGACGCTGGGCCGGCGGGTGGATGCCGAAGCGGATGGACCATTCACTGGTCTCACAGCTTGTTACGCTGTATCGCCGACAGACGTTGGAATCCGGTATGCAATCGGTGCCATGATGTAACGCAGCGTTACCCGGAGAAAGCACTCATTTCGCGCCATTGAACCGGCCTCAGTGGTGGTTTGCCGAACACCGTCCTGCTCGACAAACCCCACCGGGCACTCGCGACCCGAAGGCCGCGGAACATCATTGCGCACTCACTTCGCTACAGCGTTCTCCGTGACGACCCGCACCTGATCGTCCACTACTTGTAGAAAACCGCCCTCTACGCTGAACTGGCGCTCTCCCTCGGCAGTTCCTAATCGTAACGTACCCTTGCCGAGTAATGTCATCAATGGTGCATGCATCGGTAGAATACCCATCTCACCGTCGAATGCCGGCGCGCTGACCGAGCGCGCAGAGCCTTCGAACAACACTTTTTCGGGAGAGATCACCGACACTTTCAGCGCGTCACTCATCGATCAACCCTGAAACTTCTTTGCGTTCTCGACCACATCGTCAACGCCACCAGCCATGAAGAACGCCTGCTCCGGCAAATGGTCGAATTCTCCAGCGCAAATGCGCTCGAATGACGAGATCGTTTCTTCGAGCTTCACATACTTGCCAGGGATGCCGGTGAACTGCTCGGCGACGGCGAACGGCTGCGACATGAAACGCTGCAAGCGGCGCGCACGTCCGACGATCTTCTTGTCGTCTTCCGACAATTCGTCCATGCCGAGAATCGCGATGATGTCCTGCAATTCCTTGTAACGCTGCAAAATGCGTTGCGTCGTGGTCGCAGCGTTGTAGTGACGCTCGCCGATGTATTGCGCGGCGAGAATGCGCGATGTCGAGTCGAGCGGATCGACGGCGGGGTAGATGCCAAGCTCGGTGATCTTGCGGTTGAGCACGACCGTGGCGTCGAGGTGCGCAAACGCAGTCGCGGGAGCCGGATCTGTAAGGTCGTCTGCCGGAACGTAGATGGCCTGAACCGACGTGATCGATCCGTTGCGTGTCGACGTGATGCGCTCCTGCAAGTCGCCCATCTCCGACGCCAGCGTGGGCTGGTAACCAACGGCGCTCGGCATGCGGCCGAGCAATGCCGACACTTCAGAGCCGGCCTGCGTGAAGCGGAAGATGTTGTCGACGAAGACGAGAACGTCGGCGTTCTCCACGTCGCGGAAATACTCGGCGACCGTGAGACCCGAGAGTGCAACCCGAAGGCGCGCTCCCGGTGGCTCGTTCATCTGACCGTAAATCAGCGCGACCTTGTCAAGAATTCCGGCTTCCTGGAACTCGAGATACAAGTCGTTGCCCTCGCGCGTGCGCTCACCAACGCCGCAGAACACGGACTTGCCGCCGTGACCCTTCGCGACGTTGTTGATGAGTTCCTGAATGATGACTGTCTTGCCGACACCGGCGCCGCCGAAGAGACCGATCTTGCCACCCTTCACGAACGGCGCGACAAGGTCGACGACTTTGATACCGGTTTCAAAAACTTCTGTCTTCGGTTCGAGCGCCGTGAAATCGGGACGTTTGCGATGAATCGGCCAACGCAGCGCATCTTTCGGGATATCAATGCCGTTGTCGATCGGCTCGCCGAGCACGTTGAGAATGCGACCCAGTGCAGGCGCGCCGACAGGTACCGAAATCGGTGCACCCGTGTCGACCACATCCATGCCACGCGTGATACCGTCCGTGCTGGACATGGCAACGGCGCGCACCTGGTTGCGGCCAATGTGCTGCTGCACTTCGACCGTCACGTTGATCGCCTGACCACTCGGTGTGACACCAGTGATGTTCAGCGCGTTGTACAGCTCCGGCAGGTTGTCCGTCGCGAACTCGACGTCGAGAACCGGTCCGATGACCTGAACGATTTTGCCAATCGAAGTTGGCGCGGCAGTAGTAGCCATGAGACGTTGATATTGATGTTGTAAGACGGGCTACAGAGCAGCCGCACCGCCGACGATCTCGGCGATTTCCTGCGTGATCTGCGCCTGACGGGCGGTGTTGTACGTACGCTTCAGCACTTGCAACATGTCCGTGGCATTGTCGGTTGCGTTCTTCATCGCCGTCCGCTGCGCACTCTGGAATCCCGCTTCCGTTTCAACCAGCGCACGATAGACCGCGTTGCGCACATAAGCCGGCAGCAGCGCCTCGAGAATTTCGTCCGAAGACGGAGCAAGAATGAAGTCGCGCAACTGTCCGCCACCAGCTGGCGGTGTCACCGGCAACACTGCATCCGTCGCCGGTGGTGCCGAAAGCGCCGACTTGTACTTGGCCCCCGTCACGTACACCGCATCGAGCTGGCCTGCAGCAAAGCGTGCCATCAACTCATCAACCAACGAGGCCGCATCCACTGCAGTCGGCTTGTCGGTGATATCGATGCGCTGCGTCAGAATATTCTTGCCGAGATACTTGAAGTAACCAATGCCCTTCTTGCCGACGATGTGCATTTCTACGACAATGCCACGCGCTTCCCACTCAGCCATGCGCGCGCGCGCTTCCTT
>JAYUWD010000307.1:0-4405 GCA_043753735.1 Gemmatimonadaceae bacterium | reverse complement strand
CGACAAGAAGTTAGTTGTTCGTCCGCACGTGGACCAGCGTTCGCACGACGACCAGTCCGGACTTGGCGATCTTGGTCGACAGCTTGCTCGGCCTCATACGTCCGTCGATGTTTCGTCAATGGTATCACCACTGGTTCCGCAGACGACGATCGACGACAATGCCGCGAGAAACGCGGCGCGCGGTGAAGGGAAGCGCGAGTATGTGCAGCGGATGTTTTCCGACATCGCACCGCGCTACGACCTGCTCAATCACGTCCTCTCGCTGAACATCGACAAAGCCTGGCGTCGGCGTGCACTGCGCGCGCTGGCATGGACGGCGCGCCCAGGTGGCACCTACCTCGATCTGTGCGCCGGAACCTTGGACGTGGGCGCAACCCTCACTCGGCAAACCGGCTTTGATGGTTTTGTGGTGGGCGCAGATTTCGCCGTGCCGATGCTGCAGCACGGAGTCGGCAAGGCCTCTCGTGACGTGCTCGCCCCGGTTGGTGCAGACGCGCTCGCGCTACCGTTCGCAAATGGAAGTCTCGATGGCGCGATCGTGGCCTTCGGCATCCGCAACGTTGCCGATCTGGACGTGGGGCTTCGTGAAGTGCGACGCGTGCTCAAGCCGGGCGCACGATTCGTCATTCTCGAATTTTCGACACCGCCGATCGCACTCGTGCGTTACGTCTACCATGCGTATTTCCACAACGTATTGCCTTTCGTTGGGCGCATTGTGAGCGGACATCGGTCGGCGTACACGTATCTGCCGATGTCGGTCTCGCAATTTCCGACGGAAGCCAAACTCGCGGATCACATGACGCGCGCGGGCTTCTCCGCCGTCACGTGGGAACGACTCACACTCGGCGTCGCGGCAATTCACGTCGGCATCGTCGCGTGATGCGCAACGTGGAGTGTGCAGTACGCGACGCCCTCAATCGCCGATTCGGATCCTGATGTCTCTCGATACGCTCTCAGATTTTATCGCCGCCATCGATCGGGCCGGCGAGCTGCAACGCATCACGCAGCCGGTGCGCGTGCATCTCGAACTCACCGAGATTGCCGATCGCGTTTCCAAGATGCCGAATGGCGGCAAGGCACTGCTTTTTGAACATCCGATTCTGCGCGATGGTACACGGTCTCAGTACCCGGTTGCGATCAATCTTTTCGGCTCGATGCGCCGGATGGCGATGGCGCTTGGTGTCGACGATCTGGATTCGATCGGCGGACGCATCACGCAACTGATGGATCTGAAAGTGCCAGATGGATTTTTGGGCAAGCTGTCATTGCTTCCACGACTGCTCGAGCTGTCCAAATTTCCGCCGCGTACAAAATCCGGCACGCCGTCCTGCCAGGAAATTGTCTGGCAAGGTGATGAGATCGATCTCGACAAGATCCCCGTTCTCACCTGTTGGCCTGAAGACGGTGGGCCGTATGTCACGCTCACGATGGTCATTTCCAAAGATCCGGTGCGCGGCATTCGGAACGTCGGCATGTATCGCGTGCAGCAGCTCGACAAGCGCACCGTGGCAATGCACTGGCAGCGTCACAAGACTGGCGCCGAACATATGCGGCAGATGGCTGAGCGTGGCGAGAAGATGCCGGTGTGCATCGCGGTCGGTGCAGATCCCGCGAGCATGTATTCGGCGTCGGCGCCGTTGCCGCCAAACATCGACGAATTTCTCTTTGCCGGCTTTCTGCGACGTGATCCGGTAAAGCTGGCAAAGGCCGTCACCTGCGATCTGGAAGTCCCGGCGGATGCCGAATTCGTGATTGAGGGGTACATCGATCCGGCCGAACCGCTGGTCGTGGAAGGACCGTTTGGAGATCACACCGGATTCTATTCCGAGGCGGATCTGTACCCGCGCGTTCATGTCACGGCGGTCACGATGCGCAAGAACGCGGTGTACTCAACCACTATCGTCGGGCGTCCACCGATGGAGGACTTCTACCTCGGCCATGCGACAGAGCGCATCTTTTTGCCATTGCTCAAGCTGACGACGCCGGAAGTGGTGGATTATCACATGCCAGCCGAGGGCGGCTTTCACAACCTGGTCTTCGTGTCCATCGACAAGAAGTATCCGGGGCATGCGGACAAGGTCATGCATGCGTTGTGGGGACAGGGACTCATGTCGCTCGCGAAAGTGCTTGTGGTTGTCGACAAGGAGGTCAACGTGCGTAATCCCGTTGAGGCGTGGTGGGTGGCGCTGAACAACATGGATCCGGAGCGCGATGTGCGATTCACGATGGGGCCCGTCGATGTGCTCGATCATGCCAGCCGCGCCTTCACGTACGGCAGCAAGATGGGAATTGATGCGACGCGTAAATGGCCCGAAGAGGGATTCACGCGCTCATGGCCCAAAGTGATTCACATGGACAACGCCACCAAGCAGCGTATCGATGCGATCTGGTCAACACTTGGTATCACCTGATGCAACAGAACACGGGCGTGCCGTCATGACCAGTGTCGCCCCGCCCAAGGGTGCGCGCGACGGGCAGTTGATCGATGGTGGATCACTGCTCGTGCGGCTGGCCAACTTTGTCAAGCTGCCGCACACGGTGTTCGCGATGCCGTTTGCCCTGGTTGGTGTGATCTTCGCGAGCGTGCAGCACTCCATCAGCGGTGTGACGATCGGGTGGGTGTTGCTGGCGTTCACCGCGGCGCGTTTTGCGGCGATGGGATTCAATCGCATCGTCGATCGTGATGTCGACGCGGTGAACCCACGCACCGTGATGCGGGAACTGCCTCGCGGCGCGCTGACGATCGGGCAGGCAAAAGCTTCGGTCATTGCGGCGTCGATGCTCTTTCTGTTCGCGTCATGGAAGCTCAACCTACTCTGTCTGCTGTTGTCGCCAGTCGCACTCGCGTGGGTGCTTGGTTACAGCTACACCAAACGGTTTACACGCTGGTCGCACCTGTGGCTTGGCCTTGGCCTCTCGATCGCGCCCGTTGGCGGCTACCTCGCAATCACCGGTGCGTGGAGTGATCCGTGGTGGTTGTTGTGTGTGTTGGCGCTGGTTGTGGTCACCTGGTCCGGTGGCTTCGACATTCTGTACGCTTTGCAGGACGCGGATTTTGATCGCGCCAACGGACTGCATTCCATTCCGAGCGCGATCGGTGTGCCGAGTGCGATCAAGTTGTCGCGTGCGCTGCACGTGATGAGCGTGGTGTGTCTCGCAACGGTCGTCGCGTCGCACCCACTCGGCGCCGTGAGCACAAATGCTCAGGGGCTGTTGTGGCTTGGCGTCCTTGGTGTAGCCGGAATGTTGGTGTTCGAACATCGCATGGTGAAGGCCGATGATCTGTCGAAGTTGAACGCGGCGTTCTTCACGATGAACGGGCTCATTTCGGTCGGATTTCTTGCAGTTGTCCTGGTCGCGCGCCTCTCAGCCGGATTTGCGCCGTGACAAACGCAAACAATCAGTTAAGGCACCCTGTAGTTGTGGCCATCACCGGCGCATCCGGGGCGCCGTATGGAGTACGTTTGTTGCAACAGCTGGTCCAACTCGCAGTTCCCACCTGGTTGATCGTTTCCGGTCATGGTTTTCGTTTGTTGCAGACCGAGTCTGATATCGCTGACATCGGCGCGTTGCGCACGCACGTGGGTGCCGAAGCGTTTGATCGGGTGGTGAAAGTATTTGACGACAATGATCGTGGCGCAGCGCCGGCGTCGGGATCGGCGCGCAGCAGCGGCATGGTTGTCTGCCCGTGCTCGATGGGTACTGTCAGCGCGATTGCGCACGGCACGTCACGTTCGCTTGTTGAGCGCGCCGCGGATGTCGCACTCAAGGAACGCCGTACGCTGTTGCTGGTGCCACGCGAAACACCGCTGTCGTTGATTCATCTTGAAAACCTGACGCAGGTGACGCGCGCGGGAGCTGTCGTGATTCCTGCAGCACCCGGTTTTTACAATCGCCCGACGCGTATTGAAGAACTCGTCGACTTTATCGTCGCGCGCGTGCTCGACCAGCTTCACATCGACCACACGCTTGGCCACCGTTGGGGTGGCGTCAGCTGAACGGGATGGCAAATTCGACGGCTGAGCGGCCGTACATGAGTTTATCGATGAGTATGTTGAAGCCGTGACGGGTGCGAATAAGATGACGGTGGAATTGCACCGCCGGCGTGAAGCAGCGTTGTCCTCGAGTGGAGAAGGGGTATGAGCGGAGCGATCATCATCGGACTGATTTCGGATACGCACGGTTTGGTGCGTCCTGAAGTATTTAAAGCGTTGGCGGGTGTGTCGCGGATTTTCCATGCAGGAGATGTGGGCCCGCCCGAAGTGCTCACGGAGTTAGCGACGATCGCCCCGGTTCAAGCGGTGTGTGGCAACACCGATGCACCGGGGCGTGCAGATCTTGTGCAACGTATCGAAGAGACGATCGGTGGCGTGCGCGTTGTCGTTACCCATGGGCATGAGGTCGA
>JAYUWD010000306.1:0-4408 GCA_043753735.1 Gemmatimonadaceae bacterium | reverse complement strand
AAGTCTTCTCCGTCGCCGGTGGAAGCCCCTCCAAGGTCACGCTCGGAAATCCCGACCTCAGACCGGCGCTTTCCAAGGAAATGGAAGCGGGATTCAACATCAACTTCCTGAAGAACTTCACCCTCGAGTACAGCTACTCGGACAAGGTGACGAGCGATCAAATTCTGCAGGTGCCAACGTCGGCGGCGACCGGCTATCGCAACACCTGGGTGAACGCCGCGACGCTGGCGGGAAATACACACGAACTCGCAATCGGCGCCGTGCTTGCGTCGAACAAAGACTTCTTCTGGCGCATGAACGTTACGGCCGATCGCACACGCTCGAAGATCACCGCACTTTCCGTCGGTCCGTTCCTTGTCGGCCCCGATGGCGCAGACGGCAACACCAGAATTTTCCGCATCGCGCCCAATCAGACGTACGGCATCATCTACGGCTCGACGTGGATCAAGGACGCGACGCAGCTGGCCACCAATCTTGCCAACGGCAAGCTGACTGGCAGTGCCGCCGACTACACGCTGAACGAGTTGGGCTACTACGTCTCCAAAGCCGCCTACCGCACCCCGGCCGAACGTCCACTCAAGTACTTCGATAAGAGCGGCACGTCGCTGCAGGCCATCGGCGATGTGAACCCCGACTTTAGTGTCGGGCTGAACAACACCATGCAGTGGAAGGGCTTCTCGTTGAACAGCGTGTTCACCTGGCAGAAGGGTGGCAACATCTACAACTACACCCGCCAGTGGCCGTACAACGAACTGCGTGACGCCGACTTCGATCAGCGCAACGTGGTCGCCGAATCGAAAAAGCCGCAGGGCTTTTTCCAGGCCTTCTACAACAACTTCGATCCGAACAGCAGGTTTGTCGAAAATGGCGGCTTTGTCCGCCTCCGCGAGCTGTCGTTCAACTATCAGATCCCGAAAGTCATCATCAAGGGCGCGAAGTTGTCGGGTTTTGAAACCGCACGTTTGGGAATCGTTGGTCGCAATCTGTGGACGTCGACGAAGTACTCGGGCTACGATCCGGACGTATCAGGGCCCGGCGGCGGTAATCCGTTCGGCTACAAGGTGGACTACTTCACCTATCCCGCCTACCGCACGTTCACGCTCATGCTCGAACTCGGCTACTGACCACCCGCCCTCACAGGATTTGACTCGATGCAGATGACTCGATTTTTGCGAGCAGTCAGCGTGCTGACAGCGGTCACCGTTGCCGGTTGCAACTCGCTCGAAGTGGTAAACCCGAATGCGCCAGACGCGAAACGCGCACTCTCCGATCCGGCCGCACTTGAAGCCGTCGCAGGCGGCACGTTGCGCACATGGTTCAACGCGTACGATGGCTGCGAAGGGAATTGCGTGCTCGTCACGCAGGCTCAAACCTTCTCAGCGTCGTGGAACAACTGGAACATGAACTTCTATTCCAGCATCGACGCCGATGGCAAACGCCTCACCCGCCCTTGGCAGAACGACCCCGCCGCGGCCGGCCGCACCAGCATGGAAATACCGTGGGTTGCCATGTACGCGTCGATTTCTTCGGCTACCGACGTGCTCAAGGCCATCCGCAAAAACAACGCGGTGATCAACAACGTATCGGATACCAAGCGTGCGGAAGCCATCTCCGAACTCATGCTCGGCGCAGGCTTGAGCTACATCGCGCTGAATTACGACAAAGGCTACATCGTCGATGAAAACGCCGATCCAGCCACGCTCAACTATTCCAGTCGCAAGCAGATGCGCGATGCCGCAGTAGCGAAGCTGACATCGGCGGCCAGCATCGCGAAGGCGAACGCATTTACAACGCCTGCGTCATGGACGAACGGTGTGACCTACACCAGTGCGCAAATCGCGCAGATTGCAAACACGATGGCTGCGATCACGCTCGGCTACTACCCGCGTGATGCCGCCGAAAACAGTGCTGCAAACTGGGCGCAGATTCTCGCGTTCACGCAGGCCGGAATGTCGGCCGGAACGCCGGTCAACTTCGTCTTCGTCGGTGACGGCTGCGTCGCGTGGTGCCATGAAATTCTGACCTGGTTCGACGGTTTCGACGGCGGCCGAGTGCACACCCGCGTTGCGAATATGCTGGATCCGCTGACGCAGCGGACACCGTATCCGACTGGCGGCAATTCCATTCCGAATTCACCAGATAAACGTCTGGGCGACGGCTCCTTCGGCGATGCATCGATTGCCGGGGGCTTCGGTACCAATCCGAAAACTGCCAAGGCCGGAACCGACTTCGTCTACTCGCGCGACGAAATCTTCCGTCCGAGCCGAGGCTCGTATCACCAGTCCAACATCGGCCACGCCCGTTACGACTTGTCCGGTTTGCAAGATCCCAACGGTATCTACGGCGGGTACGGTCCGGCGCCGGTGATCAGTGCCACGCAGAATGATTTACTCTGGGCGGAAGCACTGATTCGTACCGGCGGCTCGCTGGCCGGTGCGGCAACGTTCATCAACAAGACGCGTGTTGGACGCGGTGGCTTGACTCCAACGTCTGCTGGTGACGGTGTTGGTGGATTGACGGCCGCACTCGGTTACGAAATGGAGATCGAGCTGCTCGGTCTGGGTGCCGCGCCGTACTACTGGCGTCGTCGTACCGACGGTCTTATCGCTGGTACGCCGCACGAAATGCCGGTTCCGGCCAAGGAGCTGGGCGTGAAGGGCGAAGCGCTCTACACGTGGGGCGGAACGGGTCCGGCGAACTCGCCTCCCTGACCACGCGACATTTGTGTAGTGAGACGGGCCGGAGAGCGATCTCCGGCCCGTTTTCTATCGGTCCCCAAATTTGCTCTGCCGCAACTCGCGAGCGTCCACGGCCCTCAGGCGGCCCATTCACCGCGAAATCGACCGGCTGCGCGTACACCACGCAGAGCCATTCCAGTTTGAGTACGCGGCCCTTCGCCATGGCTTCCCTTTTCCCCAGCAGGAGGCAGGATGTCCCGCTCGACACCGTCGATGCGTCGGTTGGCCTTGATCGGATGTATTGCCGCAGCAGCGATGCTGACAGCAACGCACGCCCGAGCTCAGGCCGCGCAGAAGCAGGATGAGGAGTACACAAGACTCATCAAGCAGTACCTCACCGATCCGCGCATCAGCACCGACCTCGTCGACCATCTGCCGGCGTCGGACAAGGTGCCAACCACGCTGAAATTTCCGGGGATCAATCGCATCGTCGGCACGCCGGGCTATCTGACGCACGCGTCCGATATCCATCGCTATCTCAAGGCCGTCGCCGATGCGGCGCCCACGCGCGCCAAGTTCTGGACCATCGGCAAGACGGAAGAAGGCCGCGACATGGTGGTACTGGTCGTCGCCGACGAAGAGACCATCGCGAATCTCGACAAGTACAAAGGCTACCTCGACGAACTGGCCGACCCGCGCAAAACGCCGGAAGCTCGGGCGAAGCAACTCTTCGGCATCGCCAAGCCCGTGTACTATCTCACGAGTGGCATGCACTCGACCGAGACCGGCGGGCCGGAAATGCTGATGGAGCTCGCGTATCGACTCGTGGTCGAGGAGACGCCGCTGGTGCAGAGCATTCGCAAGAATGTACTGACGATGATCACGCCGGTCATCGAAGTCGACGGCCGTGAAAAGATTGTCGACGGTGCCTGCTATCGTCAGAAAACAGGGCTCAATCTGCCGACGCCCTACTGGGGCAAGTATGTCGCGCACGACAACAATCGCGACGGCATGGGGCAATATCTCAAGCTGACGCAAAATGTTCGCAAGATCGCGAACGATTGGCACCCGACCATTCTGCATGACCTGCACGAAGCGCAGACGTTGCTCTATGTGTCGACGGGCACCGGTCCGTACAACGAGCAACTCGATCCGATCACCATCAACGAATGGTGGTGGATGGCGGAAAACGACGTCATGGAAATGACGAAGCAGGGGGTGCCGGGTGTGTGGACCTACGGCTTCTACGACGGCTGGGTCCCGAACTACATGTTCTTTCTCGTGCACTCGCACAACGCGATCGGACGCTTCTACGAAGTGCAAAGCTATGGTTCCGGCTGCAACGGTGTCGTGGGCGCCGGCCGCGGTGGCGCGCCCGGTCCGGTCGCAGCGCCTGGTGGAGCAGCCGCAACCCCCGCCGCGGTTGCCGACACGTCACTTACACAAATCCTGGGCGGCACGAATTACAATCAAAGTCGAGAGTGGTTCCGTCCCAATCCCACACCGAACGATATCAAGTGGGGATCGCGCGCGAACACGAACATCCAGCAGTCGGGCGTGCTCTATGCGCTGTGGAATACGGGCAAGGAGCGGGACCGCTTTCTCGAGAACTACTGGATCAAGAACAAGAATGCGATCAAGAAGGGAAAGGTCGGACCAATCAAGGGTTGGGTCATCCCGGCGAGCCAGCACGCCAAGGCCAACGCGGCCGAAGCGGTGAATGAACTGGT
>JAYUWD010000305.1:0-4430 GCA_043753735.1 Gemmatimonadaceae bacterium | reverse complement strand
TCACGGTTCAACGGCTTCGGAGGCGCTTGCAGCGGAGCTTCGGCATGTTTGATCGTGCTGACAGGGCCGCTTACAGTCACTGCCAATTTCAGTGTTTCGCAGTATTTGCTTACGCTTACGCTCTCAGGGACAGGCGCAGGTTCCGTTGTGAGTTCAGATGGAATGACGTGTACCTCCTCGCTGACCAATACGTCGGCGGTTTGTACCAAGATGGTTGAAATCGGCACTACAGTTTCTCTGAACGTGAACCCGACGCTCGAGTCTGTTTTCGACAGCTATTCGGGCGACTGCACGGGCAAAAGTCCATGCTCGTTCCAGATGACGGCTCAACGCGCCGTGAGCGCAACGTTCACGCGTCGTCAGGTCCTAGTGACGGCGCAATTGAGTGGCACCGGTGGCGGCACAGTCACTGCCGATGGCGTTGCAATTTGTGCAATGCCGTTGGCCTCCCGAAACGCACTGTGCACCACGATGGTCAATTATGGAGCAACGGTTGTTTTTGCCGGCAATCCCGGATTCGAGTCGACATTCGACAAGTTCGGCGGTGATTGCCCCGGCGGCGCAAGCTGCTCGTTGACGGTTGTCACGCCGACCATGGTTACGGCGGTGTTCACCCGCCGCCAAGTGATGCTCACGATTGCGATGGCTGGCACGGGCGCGGGATCGGTGTCCGTTGACGGTTCGGTTGCCTGCGCCATCACACTCGGCCAGAACACCGTCACCTGCACGCGTATGGTGGATGTTGGCGCGACGCTGGAATTAATCGGCGCGGCCGCCGTCAGTTCGCAGTTCGGCGGATTTACCGGTGACTGCACGGGAACGGCTAAGTGTTCGCTCCTGATCTTGGCGGCGCGAACCGTGACCGCGGGCTTCACCCGTCGACAGTTTTCGTTCACGATGCGTCTAACCGGGCCGGGCGGCGGCACGGTGAACATCGACGGATCGCCGTTCTGCACGCTCGCGTATGGCGCGGGAACGACGACCTGCTCGAAGATCGTCGACTATGGTGCGCCCATTGCACTCACCAGCACCCCGTCCGTCGAGTCCGTGTTCGATGTGTTCGGCGGTGATTGCAGTGCGACTCCGACATGCACGATTACACCCACGGCGGCGGTCTCTGTCACTGGTTCATTCAGTCGTAAAAAGTTGTTGCTGACCCTGACGGCGAAGGGCACCGGTGGAGGCTCGATTTCGGTGGATGGCGTGGTTGCCTGCTCAGTTGTCAGCGGGCAGCCCGCGCAGACCTGTTCGAAGTTGCTCGACTACGGGACCACGGCATCCATCACGGGATCAGCAACCGCTGCGTCATCTTTCGACGGCGTCAGCGGTGACTGCACTGGCATATCCGGCTGTGCGGTGGTGATGACTGCGGCGCGCGCGATCGCAGCGACGTTCACACTGCGACAGGTGCCTCTCACGCTGATCTTGAGCGGGTCGGGGAGTGGCGTGGTGTCGGTCGATGGGACCGCCGCATGCACACTCAATTCTGGCAGTGGGAGCCCAGTTACGTGTACGCGCATGGCCAATATCGGCTCCTCAATCCTGATCGGATCGACGCCGGCAGGTGGGTCGAGGTTTGACGGTTACGGTGCAGACTGTGCGAATGCGCCCAGACTCGGTACGACGTGCAATCTCGTCATCGGTGGCCCGCGAACGGTGACCGTCGTGTTCACCGCACGAGCTCCCATCTCGGCCGGGATCAGCGAACCAACGGTAACTGGCAAGACTGTGATCAGACCGAATCGCTGAGACGTGATCGGTCAGTTAAAGGCGGAGTGACCGCACTCCCGTGCGCAGATGAATCTTAAAACGTAAATTGCGGGTGTCGATCGACTGATCGACACCCGCAATTACTTTGAAGTAGTGCTTGGGCGGCTCGTAGCGCGCGTAAAACTCAGGGACTACTGATTTTCTGCAGCGACGCGAGGCGCGTCTTGGCCCGATCGAAATCAGGATTGAGCGCAACAGCGCTCTTGTACAGCGCCGTCGCGGAATTCACGTCCTTCTTGTCTTCGGCTTCGAGCGCCTGACTCATGGCCATGAGGGCCTTGAATTGATTCGGGCTCTTTGCCGCGGGGACCGTGCTGCTCGCGGTTTTGAGCGCGGGCAATTTGAGTCCAGCGTTGACCTTTGCGCCTAGCTGAATCACGAGATCGAGCAGCTTCTCGGACTTTCCGGAAACGGATTCCGTGTATTCGATCTGTCCGGTTTCCGTATTCACGGAGCGAACGTCGATTCGCATCGTCTTGCTCGGATCGATGATGAAACTTCCCATCAACATGTGGCCAGCACCAAGCGTCTTTCCGAGCTTCACCGCTGTCGACTTGTCGACGCGATCGCTGCTCTGCAGATTCTGCTCTTCAAGGAGTGACTGCAACCGATCACGCTCGACGACGCGTACGGCGCTGTTCTGGGCGATCTCGCTGATCATCATTTCCGCCATACCTTTGCTCAAGGGAGCATAAGAAGCGAAATCAACGAGTGAGCTGTTGGTGAAGTACAATATGGCGACCGTGGGTCGTGCATCTGCGCCCGTCGATTGCGCGGATAGCGGAAGCGGAGCGGCCGCCAAACTGGCGGCGAGCAGGAATGCGGGCCAGCCTCGGCCCGTGAGCGTCATGGACATGCTGATACCTCACAAGGTAAAATCGTCAAACTGCAACTCAAACGTCGTGCCTGTCGCGCCGCGCCGTCAATAGGCCACGCTCAATCTCGTCATGCCAAAAACCTGCCCTATCTGCGCCACGACGTACCCCGATACAAGCCTGTTTTGCCCAGCTGACGGCACAACGCTCCGTTCCGACGGCTCCGACACGGATCTCATTGGAACGGTCATCGCCGATCGTTACCTCGTAAGTAAGCTGCTGGGCGAGGGCGGGATGGGCCGAGTGTACCTGGCCAGCCATCTCCGCTTGCCGCAGCAGGCCGCGATCAAGGTGCTGCACCCGAGTATGGTGCAGGATTCGGCAGCCGTCCAGCGGTTCAATCGGGAAGCGTCGAACGCCGCCAAAATAGAGCACGATCGCGTCGCGCGCGTTTTTGACTTCGGGGAGACAAAGAACGGCCTGGTTTATCTGGCCATGGAGTTTGTGCCGGGGCAGACCCTGCGCGCTATTCTGGAGGAGCAGCCAAAGCTGCCACCGGCGCGTGCCGCGAATCTGATTTATCAGGTTGCCGAGGGACTCGACGCTGCGCATCGAATGAGCATTGTGCATCGCGATCTCAAGCCCGACAACATCATGGTCATCACCGACGACAATGGGATTGATCGGGCCAAGGTGGTGGATTTTGGTATTGCCAAGGCGGTGGACGCGACGTCCGGGCAACGCACGCAGCTGACGCAGGCCGGCGCGGTGATAGGGACGCCCGAATTCATGAGCCCTGAGCAGGTTTTTGGTGAAGCGCTGGACGCGCGCAGTGATGTGTACGCGCTCGCACTGGTGGGGTACCAGATGCTCACGGGACTGTTGCCATTCGATTCCAGCACGCCCGAGCGCAGTCTGACTGCACGCATTGTGAGCGACCCGCGGACGCTCGCTGACGCCGCGCCAGAGGTGCAATGGCCGACCGCGCTGCAAGAGGCGTTCACCCGTGCGTTGGCCCGTGAGCCGGATGCGCGGACCGCATCGGCGCTGGATTTTGGAGACGCGGTCGTCGCCGCCACCGAGGCGTGGATCGGTACATCGGTGCTGCGGACTCGGACGCCACTATCTAGTCCTGCACTGCTGATGGCCGCCAACGCGACGCCCCTTTCCTCGGGTGCCGTGCCCACGATCGAGATGACACAGGCCTCAGCGGCAAAGGATGCCATCTCAGGGCTGGCGACGACCAAACCGGCGGGAAAGCCGAACGTGGATGGATCGGCTCCAACGCAAACGGTGAGCGCTCCAGCCAACGAGCCCACGACTGCAAAGGCGAAGGGTGGTACGTCAAAGCCCGCATTGTTTGGCGGCATCGCCGCAGTCGCTATTGCCGCGGTGGCCGTCTTCATGATCAAAGGTGGGTCATCAGCGGAACCACGAGACGGTTCAACCCAGCCGGCTGGCGCGGGCGCTGAGGCGGTGGCGGGCGGCGGGAGCGCAACGCCGTCCGGTGGGCCGACGGCGGGCAAGGGTCGGCAAGCTGCCACTACCACAGGGACGCGACGTTCTCCGGGAGGGACTGCGGCTGCGCCGGTGACCGCGGGTTCGACGCCCGTAGGCGGTGGCGCGGCGAACATGGCTGCTGGAGCCGTGACGCCGGCCAACGTTGCTCAAAGTGGGGAGGACGTCAAACAGCTTTTCGACAGCGTGAAGAAAGCGCTCAATGCGGCGACCGAAGAACCTGACGCCGTCGCAGCCGCTGCAGGTCGCGACGCCATCCCGGTCCTCCAACGTCTGCTTGGCCGGCAGCCATCTGCGTCAGATAGCACGTGGGTCTACATCAACCTG
>JAYUWD010000304.1:0-4441 GCA_043753735.1 Gemmatimonadaceae bacterium | reverse complement strand
AGAATCTCGAGGCCGGGAAGAAGTACCCGATCATCAACAACGCGTACCCTGGTCCGCAGAGTGGTAGCGTTGGTTCGCGCGCGTTCAGTGCTGCGCGTGGCGACAAGCAGGCGCTTGCAGAACTCGGATTCATTGTCGTCTCCATCGATGGTCGCGGCACACCGGGTCGTTCGAAGTCTTTCCACGACGCGTACTACGGCCGCATGGGACGTGACAATACGGTGCCTGATCAGGTTGCCGGCATGAAAGATCTCGCCAAGCAGTATCCGTATATCGATATCGACAAGGCTGCGATGTGGGGACACTCAGGCGGCGGTTTCATTGCAGCCGACGCGATGTTCCGCTTCCCTGATTTCTTTAAAGTCGGCATCGCCGAATCGGGAAATCACGACCAGCGTGTGTACGAAGACGATTGGGGCGAACGCTATCAGGGGCTGCTCGATAAGCTGCCCGACGGCACCGACAGCTATGACATCGAAGCCAATCAGACCTTCGCGAAAAATCTGAAGGGGCACCTGTTGCTCGCGCATGGCACGATGGACAACAACGTGCCACCGTACAACACATTGCTCGTCGCCGATGCACTCATCAAGGCGAACAAGGATTTCGATCTGCTGATGTTGCCCAATCAGGCACACGGCTACGGCAGCATGTCCAACTACATGATGCGTCGTCGCTGGGACTACTTCGTGAAGTATCTCGCCGGTGCGGAGCCGCCAAAGGAGTACGAAATCAAGACTGGAGCGCGACCAGTGCCATAGGACAACGGCATCCATCGCGAACCGAACGGATGGGGCTGATCTGCTTTCCAGCAGGGCCCATGCTGAAGACGGTGCGCGCGCGGTGGCGGCAAGTAAGGTGTAACCGTTTATTTGTCGACAGGCGTGGCAGCGGTATGCGAAAGGCCCGAGGTCAAAGACCTCGGGCCAATGTTTTCTCAGCCAACCGCAGCGTAATTTCCGGTGCGAGCTGCGGAATATGCGAAATGTCGCGCGGCTATTGTCTGCGACGACGGCGTAACGCGACCCCGCCGAGCATCAGTGCGGAGCCGAGAAGCACAAACGTAGACGGCTCCGGGACTACGGTCGACGATCCAGCGAGCCACGTCGCGACGTTCTGTGAGAAGCGTCTATTATCCGCGTCCGCGATGTAATTGTCGTCCATCAAGTTCGCATCGAAAATCGTGAGGACGTTCTGATTCGCCCCCCAAAGCGTTGCAAACTGAAACTTGAACAGGGACGTGCCTCCCACAACTTGGCGCGCGCACGGCAGGTAAAGTGAGTTCACCCCAGACGTCAGCTGCCCGGTGTACGTGGGCGTTGTCGTGTCGTAGAAGCAGGTTGCCGCCCCCAAACTTCCGCCAACAAGACTGACCAACTGGGGGTTCCATGCTGGATCCCAATACTGGTTTTCGCCGATCATCACCACGCGTCGGCCCGTTGCGATGAATGCAGCCACATTGTTGCGCTCTGCCGTCGACAACGAACCATTCAATCGTTGGTCAAGCCAGAGTCTGCTGAAGCTCAGTACCTGCGCCGTGTTGCTCAAATCGCTCAACGGCGTAACCTGATTCGCGAATGCGGTTTTCAGCATCCCGGTCATTGCGCCAAAAACCGACCCGCCGTACGTGTTGGTCTGATAGTCGCCTTGCCCGTTTCCGACCAGCAGCGTCTGCGCGCTTACACGTCCCGCAGCCAATCCGAGCGCTACCGCTGTTACCGTAATCTGAAAGATCTTCCGAGAAAATGACCGCATCGCGTACCTCAATGGTGAGTGCCGTCGGCTACGCGCGCGACATACGCCACGCCGTCCCCGTTTCCGCTGCGCAAAAGTATGATCATCGGTCTCGGTAAGCAAGCACCAGTCGTGGTTCCACGAGCTTGACGCGAAGTGCTGCCGCGCGACTCGGAACAGCCGACGCGATATTCCGCTTCCCTGATTTCTTCAACGTTGGCATCGCCGAATCGGGAAACCACGACCAGCGGGTGTATGAAGACGATTTGGGCGAACGCTATCAGGGGCTGGTCGAAAAGTTGCCCGACAACACCGACAGCTACGACATCGAAGCGCATCAGACCTTTGCGAAAAATCTGAAAGGGCACCTGCTGCTCGCGGATGGCGTACGAGATCAAGACCGTGGCGCGGCCGGTACCCTGAATGGCGCTGCTTGCCAGTCACACCGGATTTCCATGCGCATGAGCGAGTTGATGCTACTTGATACGGCCGTATCGCTCAGCGGCGAATGCCTCGACGGTCATGGGTGACACTCCAAATCGTTCCGCAGATTCCCGCCACTCGTTGAATGTGGTATCGCGAGTGGCGGAGAAGTATCCGAGCGCCATCAGCCGCGCAGCGAATTCGTTGAATGGACGCAGGAGGGTCTTCCCAGCTCGAAGTACAAATACTGGAACGTGCCGCCGCTTGGCGGTCACAGCCAACTCTCGTTCTACGATCGTCACCACGTCGTTGAATGACATGGTGGACGGACCGCCGACCGACACGATGGAGTCGCGGATCTCTTCGCGCTCGAGCACTTTGCGCGCGTATTCTGCCAGGTCGCGAACGGCGATGAAGTTCGCGACGCGATTGCCGTCGCCAAACAACGTGGCGACACCCTTGTCGCGAATACTGTCGCCGAGCAGCGTCGCCACCCACATGTCCATGAAGACAGTCGGTCGGAGCAGCACATACGGCACGCCCGACTGCTTGATCAACTCTTCAGTCTCATGCTTGAGTCGGAAGATGTCGACTGGTGACGATGCGCCGCCCATGCCAACGCCTGACACATAGACAATGCGACGCACAGCGTGACGCTTGGCCGCATCGCACAGATTGCGATGCATCAGCAGTTCGACTCGATGCGGGCTATCCGCGCCCCGACCGGCCACACCGTTTGCTGAGGTCAGCAGCTGCCCGACATCCGTACACGCGTGTGATATCGCATCCGTGTCGCGCAGGTCGCCACAGACCGTTTCTGCGCCGTACCCTGCCAGCAAGTCGAGCTGTGCACGCCGTCGGCCGAACGCCCGAACCGTATGCCCCGCAGCAAGCAGATTGCGGACGACCTCGCTTCCCAGCACACCCGTTGCGCCGACCACCAATATGCGTCCGTGTGATTTGTCGATCCTGGTCATCGGAAACGGGTTGGAGGAGTGCCAGATAATCGAGTGGGCAGAAGATGGATCCTGCAATGCTCTCAGGGTAAGATCCACCGTCCGTGGTCCAACATATTCGGCATCGTTGCCTGACAAACCACAAGCGTACGCAACCGGCCCCATCTTACATGCATACATCCACACGGCTTCGCGCGATCGGCGCTTTGCTGATCGTTTCACCCGCTTTCGCCTGCGCACAACCTGGGGTCGGCCCCGACCCGCGTCCACCGAATGCGACGTGGCAAACGCCGGCAGTGGCCGCGCAAACGCGCGCCCCTGAACAGAAGTTGGGGGTGGCGTTCGACGTCGTCACCGTCGCGAAGGGGCTCGAGAACCCGTGGGGGCTCACGTTCCTCCCAACCGGGCGCATGCTGGTCACCGAGCGTGCCGGACGCCTGCGTGTTGTGGGGCCTGATGGCGCGCTTTCACCAGCTGTGACCGGGCTGCCGGCGATGGATGTCGGAGGCCAAGGTGGGCTGCTGGACATTGCATTGCATCCAAACTACGCGACCAACAAGCTCATTTACTGGAGCTACTCGGAGCCGCAGAGCAATGGGCTCAACAACACCGCGGTCGCGCGGGGCACATTCGTGGACGGTGCTGCGCCGCGCGTGGAAAACGTGCAGGTCATCTTTCATCAGGCACCATCGCTCGTTTCCAAACAGCACTTCGGCGGACGTCTCGTTTTCGCGCGTGATGGGAAACTCTTCGTCACGCTCGGCGAGCGGTCAGTTACCGAAGGGCGCATGCAAGCGCAGCGCACCGATGGCTTGCTGGGCAAGGTCGTGCGCATCGAGGCTGACGGAAAGATTCCCACCGACAATCCGTTTGTTGGCAAGGTCGGCGTCCGCCCTGAAATCTGGTCGATTGGACATCGCAATCCGCAGGGCGCAACGCTCAATCCGACAACCGGTGAGTTGTGGGAAGTTGAGCATGGTACGCGCGGTGGCGATGAAATCAACATCTCACGCAGAGGGAAGGACTACGGCTGGCCCACGATTGCGTACGGCATCGAATACACTGGTGGCAAGATCACCGACGGTCTCACGCAAAAAATTGGAATGGAGCAGCCGCTGTATTACTGGGATCCCGTAATCGCGCCGAGTGGGATGACATTTTACACAGGAGATTTTTTTCCTGCGTGGAAGGGAAACCTGTTCATCGGTGGGCTCGCGAGTCAAAATCTCGTGCGTCTTACAATGAGCGGTGAGCGGGTCGTCGGCGAGGAACGACTGTTGGCGGATATGCAGCCGAAAGAGCGCATTCGTGATGTACGTCAAGGACCG
>JAYUWD010000303.1:0-13468 GCA_043753735.1 Gemmatimonadaceae bacterium | reverse complement strand
CATTGTGCAGCGCGCGCTCGGCATGACAGACACCGCGCAACCGCAACCGCGCCGCTGACTCACCTTCAGATTGACAATGATTACGGCGAGACGGAGCCCGGCACTTGATTCGGCTGCAGCCACTCGGGCCGAGATCAGGGCCCGCCAGCTCCTATGACCAAAGGCGTCCAGAGCGGAGAGTGTTGGCGCAGGTAGAGTGGGAGGGCGGAAGGGGTCGCGTGGCGGCAGCAGGGTGCGCGCCTTCGACCACAACGCCGCGTCGGATAACGACTTGCTAACCGTGCGCTGCCGCTGCCAGGCTTCGACCAAAGCATGACGCTCTCGCGCAAGAGGGGTCGCCATGCAGTTTAGAAGGAGTGTAAACCATGCTCCCGGACTAACCAGTCAACTATATACCCGGGGTGTACCGGCCTCGGCCTAACGATGCTTGCTGTCGCCGAATGGAACCCGTCCCCCACGTTCGCCATCATTGGACGGCCGTTCGGTGCGGTCGGGCGGCCGACGATCAGCGCCGTTGTCGCGCGGCTTCGCCTGGCGTGGCTGTGCTTCACGCTGTTGCGACGGTGGCTGTGGCTGCGCCTGTCCCGGTTGTGCCTCTCGCTCGCGCTCCCGCCGAGGCGCGGACTGCTGCTCCTCCGTGCGCGGCGCCGAACGCTCGATGCGCTCAGCGCGCTCCGCGCCGTCTCCGGTCCCGCGATCGCGTCTCGCCTGACGAATCGCGTCTGGCGAAACACTCATGTCCGCTGCACGGCCTGAGGGTTCTGTGCGACGGCGATCGGGTGCCGCCTGCGTCGACCCCTGGTTGGTACGCGGGTTCTGCTGCGCGTCGCGATCCGTTGAGCCGCTGCGATAGCCGTCAGGAGTTGCGTTGGGGCGATCGCTGCGTGGCTGTGCCGAACGTCCCAGATCACTGCCATACGGAAAGCCGCGATCGCGATCGTTGCGGTTGTCGCGTCCATCGTTTCGGCCGTCGCGTGACTCGCCACGTCCGCCGTTTCGTCCGTCATTGCGTCCGTCGTTACCCCCCTCATTGCGCCCGTTACCACGACCATCGCGGTCGAAATACACGTCACGGTGAACGCCGGCATAGCGATCGACATTGCGGTAGTTCACGGCGTAGTGCGTGACGTTGCGATTCACGTACACGTTCCGGTAGCGCGGGCTCACATACACGTTCGTGATCTGCACGTACGGACGTGAACGGCCACGCCATCCGCCACCATACCCGAAGTAGGCGTCGTCCCAACCGTTGTAATACACGGCGCGCGTGCGCCAGTCGCAGTCATATGACAGCCAGCCGCCGATCGGGAAGCCAACGCCATACGACCAGTAGCGACTCGAGAAGCCGACGTTGAAGACCGGGCGGGTGTAGATGACGACCGGATCGTACACTGGCACGTAAATCACACGTGGTTGCGCTGGGGCGATGACGTAATTGTCGTTGTCGCGAACCACCTGTTGGTGTTGGTTCGTGCTCAGGTTGCCCTGACTGTCGGCCATCGCGCGCATGCGCTGCACCGCGACCATCACATCGCCCGACTGACTTGCGTACGCCCGCCCAAGCGTCGCCGTCCAGTCACCCTTGTCGGCCATCATGTTCAGCGCCGACGGATAGTGCGCCACCGCCTTCACACTCACGTCCCACGACTGATCGTCAATCCCTGCGGTTCCGTTTTCCCGCACCCACCGAGCCGCGTCCTCCACCTGATCGGGAAAAGTCGATGCGACGAGCAGCTGGGCGAGCAGTGCGTCCGGGTACAACGCGACCGGCCCCACCAGATTGTCGAGCTGATTCGGAGAGTACCGCTGCAGATCGTACGAGCTCGAAGCGGATGGCATCCTCGTCTGCGCGGAGAGCAGTGTCGTCGGCGCCATCGAGGCGAACGACAGCGCCAGCAGCGGGACAATCGAAGGGCGGGTCATGGTGCGGCTCCTCTGAAGGGACATGCGGAAAGCTTGCAATTGCAACAGAAGCATTTTTCGTTCCCCGCACGACCTCCATACACACGCGTTGTGGCACAACGACTTAGCATTTTTGATAGCCATCGTGCATCCCCAAAACAGGACAGCCGATGCATTGCGAAGGACAGTGCGCCGCGCCTGAGACACGCAGATGGCGTCCGCGCTCACCGGAGCGGGCATGGTGCACCCCGTCGACTCGGTGCCAACAATGCTGAGAAGCCGACTGCGGGGTACAACGGGGGCTGACACGTTTACATCCTGTCGGCGTAGGTTACTCGTCATTCGATCCTTACTCTCTCCGTCCCCGTCCAATGTCCAGAACCCGATTCGCAGTCGTCGCCGCCGTGTTGATCTCGCTCTCGGCGGTTACCGCCACCGCGCAGCGCATGTTCGCTGACGTGAGCGGAAAGTGGACCTTCACTGTCGATGCCCCAAACGGTCAGACCAACTCGCTCGCCAGTTTCAAGCAGGACGGTGACGCGCTGACCGGAACACTCGAGATCGAGCAGATGGGCACGCGCCCGATCACCGGCTCCGTCAAGGGTGACACCGTCCGCTTTGCCTTCAGTCTGGACATGAACGGTCAGGCGCTCGAAATCCAGAGCACCGGCGTTTTGAAGGACAAGGACAGCATGGCCGGTCAGATGGAACTGGCAGGAATGGGCGCGTTTCCCTGGAGCGCGAAACGCAGCCAGTAGTCGCTGGGTGGTACTCCTTCGCAGTTGATTGCCCCCGGCGAGAATGTCATCGACGGGGGCTTTGCATTGGCCATGCGGAATTGTGATGCCGGGGTCCACGACGCAGCGACATACGCGGGTTGACAAGATATATCTTTAGCACTATCGTACGATACATCTTGCGATATATCGTCAGATATAGCTTTCGATACCGCGGAAGACAACCCAGCAAGGAGTAACTCAAATGTGGTACTCTCACAGCGGTCGCCATTGTGGCGATCAGGGCAAAGACCGCGGCCATCGCGGAGCGGGAGAAGGGCGTGACAAGCGACCGTGGACGGGATTCGACGCGGACTTCAGTGCGTTCTTTGGCGGCATGGGCGGCCCAAAGCGTCGCGGCCCGTTTGGCGGTGGCGGGCGGATGTTCGAGCAGGGCGATCTCAAGCTCGTGATCCTGAATCTGCTCGATGAAAAGCCGCGGCACGGCTACGAGATCATCAAGGAGCTCGAGGAGCGGTCGGGCGGACGGTACACCCCGAGTGCGGGCGCGGTCTATCCGACGCTGACGTTGCTTGAAGACATGGGCTATGCCGTCGCCACACCCGAGGAGGGAGGCAAGAAGGTGTATGCCATCACCGACGCCGGTCGTGCGCATCTCGCCGAAAACCGACCCGTCGTCGACGAACTGTTCGATCGGGTGAGTCAGATCGGCGACGCGGTCTTTGGTGACAACGTGCGCCCGGCGCGCGATGCGATGATCAACTTGGCCAAGGAATTCGGCGCGGCCATGATGACCGGCCGTCGCACGCCCGAACAGATTGCGTCCATCGCCGCGATTCTCGAAAAGGCCGCGGCCGAGCTGCGCGCTGTCGGTTCGACACGCTGAGATTCGAGGTAGATTTTGGGTCGAGCCGGGGTCGATTCTTCGCGTTGATCGCCACACCTGCATGCACGTTGAAAACGCCAATGCAGTAGCGGTTTTCGATGTGGTCGTTGTGCGGGCGCACACGATCAGCGTCTGCAGGAACTGCGCTTCGCTTCTTTCTGCTTGGCTACAGCGCGTTGCGGTTCGCGCTCGACTTCTGGCGCCCGACCAGTGCCCGACCAAAAATCGGTGTGTGGAGTGAGGCGCAGGTTGTCTGTGTCGGCGCAGGTGCGTTGAGCGCCATCTGATTGATGACGCATTGATGCGTGTGACGAGACACGTGATATTGCTCTCGTTTCTGCTTCAGGGTACGCATCTGTGGAGACAGGAAGATCGAGTGCAACGGCGTCGGCGGGAGCCGCGGTGCGGGCGGTGGAGAGTTTGCGTCCCCCGCATGCACGGTGGTGTTTTGATCCGCTGGCAGCCGCATTTCTCGAACCGTGGCATCGCCCACTGCTGGCGGCGTGCGCGCAAAGCCAAGCACTGCGCGATGGCGTCGAGGGAATGCTCGACTGGCGATATCCCGGAGTGGTGCAGAAGCTTGGCTTTGATGTACTCGAACACGTGCATAAAACCGCGTTGGCAGACAATGCCAATGCAAGTCGAAAAAGGAGCGCTGACGTCGATTTCCGGATTTCGACTTCTGCATGCGCGTCGTGACTTCGGCGCACTCGCGATTGACTGGACAGAAGCGTTGCATATCGACTTCGTTGCGTACATGACTGTCGAACGACGGCGTGCACTCATCGCACGGGTCAATGGCGTCGCGGTCGGTTTGGCCGGGCTGGTGGATAGCGGCGACGCGATGATCTGCTCGGATTGCGGATTCGATCATGCCAAAGCGGTGCCATCGCGCGCGTTTCGAAGTCGGGGCGCTGGCGTATGTTGTCAAAGGGAAGTTGGGCGGCGTGGTCGCGCCAACCTTCCATCACTTTGAAGTCACGAGTCCGCTTCTCGGCGCCGTTGCCCGCTTCGTGGCGAAACACTTTTCGTCGCAAGCAGGGGCGATATTGACGGATCGCACTTCCGACTCGCACCGGAGCTCTTCCAATGCGTTGTAATCGTGCGTCCCTGCTGCTGGTGTGCACGCTTTTCAGCGCGACAACTGCTGTTGCGCAGAAGCCCAGCAAACTCGCAACGATGTCAGGGAAGATCCTCGCCGACTCAAGCGAACGGCCGATCTTTGGCGCGCAAATCGCGGTGGGGGCTCTGGGACTCACGGCCACGTCCGACTCCCTCGGAACTTTTCGCCTCACAGGCATCGGCGTTGGACGCCATCTCGTCACGGTCAGCCATCTCGGATTTGAACGATTGAAGACGTACGTGACGTTTGCCGCATCGGGCACGGTGGACGCGGACATCGTGCTCACGCCGATAGCGACCAACGCCGCGCAACGCGTCGGCACAGTGACTGTCACGGCCGATGCAGTACCACGCGGGCTCGTTGATTTTGAACGTCGGCGTCAGAGTGGCATTGGCGATTTTCTTGCGGAAGACGCCATTCGAAAAGCATCGCGCGGTGAGCTGACCGATGTCCTGCGACGCCTCCCTGGAGTGCAGTTTTCCCGGCCGGCAACTGGCTTTGGTGCGTATGCCTCCGCTGGTCGGGGCGCAAACCGTGGCCGCCCCTGCTTCATCGCCGTAATGATCGATCGCACCTGGGTGTACGAAGGCAAACGCAACGAGTTACCGTTCGACTTGAACAGCATTTCACCGGACATCGTTGTCGCGATCGAGTACTACCGCGGCATGGGATATATGCCGGCCGAATTTGGCCGGGAGCGTGCCTCCTGCGGCACGCTGATTATCTGGACCAAACAGGGTTAGTAGCTGGTGGCTATCGTTCACCCCGATTGTACTTCGATGATCTCTCGCGTTCAGCTGTCCCCGACCGGTCCTGAGTTATCCCGCCTCGTCTACGGGACATGGCGGTTGCTTGACGACGCGGCGTTGGCGGAGCCTTCGCTGCTCGTGGAACGGTTGCAGCAATGCGTCGACCTCGGTGTGACGACGATTGATACGGCAGAGATTTACGGTCTGTATATGGTCGAACGCGCCCTTGGTGCCGCGTTCGCGCTCGACAAATCGCTGCGCGCCCGCATCGAGATTGTCACCAAAGCGGGTATTTACGTCCCCAACGCATTTCATCCGGAGCGCCAGGTTTCGTTCTACAACGCGAACGCGGCTCGGCTCATCAAAAGCACCGAGAAGTCGCTTCGCCTGATGGGCGTCGATCATATCGATCTGCTGCTGGTGCATCGTCCGGATTGGCTCAGTAGCGCCGACGATACGGCCGAGGGATTGAACCGGTTGATCAAGGATGGGAAGGTGCGCGCGGCTGGTGTGTCGAACTACAACGTGCATCAGTTCGAGCTGCTCAATTCGCGCATGGATCAGCCGCTGGTCACTAACCAGATCGAGTTCAGCCTGTTGCACATGGACCCGCTTTTTGATGGTACCGCCGATCAATGTCAGCGGTATCGTGTGCATCCGATGGCCTGGTCGCCACTCGGCCAAGGGCGACTGATGCGAACCGACGACGATGCCGCGGTGCGTGTGCAGGCGTTGTGCAACGAGCTTTCGCCCAAGTACAACGATGCGACGGTCGACCAGTTCGCGTACGCATGGATCATGGCGCATCCGTCGCAACCGTTGCCAATTGTGGGATCGAACAAGATCGAGCGCATCGCGAGCGCCGTACGTGCGGCAGCAATCGTGCTCGAGCGCGAAGATTGGTATGCGCTTTGGACGGCGGCGCAGGGACGACGCATTCCGTAGCCCACCATGTGGTGATTCCTCAGCCGAATTGAAGACGAGTCGATATTCAAACGCTCGAGGTAGACGTCACCGATCCGATCGACACTCCGGCCGAAGCGCTGTTGGTGAAGGGCGTCATCGACGCACACGCGACGAAGGAATCGGAGGTCGCGACCCACGCGCCGAGTGAGCTCGCGGCTCGGAACGCTGCAGTACGCGCCGCACAAGATGCTGCGCTTGTCTACGAGCAGCTGTGCACGCGGCTGCGCACCGCCGAGAGCGGAAATCTGCTCACGTGCACCAGCACGATTCCCGAGCTTGACGGACTCAGGCCGGACAGCGCACTGGGTGCGGCACGCGCGATGTTGGAGCAAGCGGAAACAGTGCGGGCTCACGCGGTGGCCACACTCGATGCAGCACGTCCCGGTACGACGGCGGTGCTGCAGAAGTTGCACGACGACGCTCGGCGCCAGGCTGCGTTGCTCCAACTTGCAACGTGCTACGACCATCCACTTATCGCGGGATTGAGTCAGCTGCCGTGGCGACTATTTCCGTGGGATGCAAAGGTGCGCATTCCGTCGTACATCCCCACGCAGACATTCGTGCATGCGTTGATCGACACCATTGCGCCGGCGAGCACTGGTTCGTCCACACCGTTGCTCGAAGTGCGTCGTTCACTCGCGTACTTGCCCGAGCATGTGCGCCGTCCGTTGCTGTTGTCGCTAAACGAAGCACAAGGCGATCTCGATAAATTCCGCGCAAGCCTTGCGGTCTGGTACGACAACACGATGGAGCGCGTCTCTGGGCTATACAAACGCAAGACGAAGCTGACCGTGCTGATGTTCGCGGCAATCATCACGCTTTTCACCAATGCAGATACCGTCGCGATTGTGCGTGCGTTGTCATCGAACAAGTCGTTGCGCGATCCGCTGGTGGCGCAGGCCGACGCCGCACCGTCGTGAATCCGCGCTTCACCGGCGGGCGGGGTGGTGGTGGGCAGCAGATGAGCTTCAGTTTTTGAACGCTGAACTCTGTGGCCTGGGCTCCGTTCGTTGTATGGCCCAGGGGAAATGCCGTAATCGGCCGGCTTCCCAGCAATGTCGATTGGCATGGGCGAGTGCATCGCACTGACGCTCAGAGCCGCGCCCGTGAAACGGGCGGACTGGAGACGTCGTTCCGGGAAACAGGGTGCGACACTCGACGTGCAGTTACACCTCCACATGTGTTATGCGTGCAACAGAGTGTTAATACAACGATACAGTAAATGCGTCACCCGTGCACCGAGCATTCTCAGCGATGATGCCATATATGCTTTAAAAACAACGACATACAGCGTTGGGTCTGCTACGTTTTGGGTCGCTGAAGGAGCGAGTACGTACGGGCACGACCATTGCAGTGAATAAGATGTAGGCCGTCCCATGGCGGCTGACAATCTCCCCCCCCGAGGCGTGTTATGAAACATCTGGCAAAAGCAATCGCGGTCAGCCTATTTGCAGCATCGGCTGCTCAGGCGCAGGTATTGAATTTTGAAGGCATCAACTCGACGTACCCGTCGGCCAACTATGCCAACATTCAGAACTTCTACAATGGCGGCACCAGCAGCCAAGGCACATCGGGCACCAATTTAGGCATTACGTTCTCTTCGAATGCGCTCGCGATCTGCCTGAACACATTCGGGGTTGGGACCAACGCGAACTGCTCGAACACATCTCGTGGTGGTCTCGGAAACCCGACGTCGCAGAAGGGCGGGCTCTTCTTCCTTGAAGGCGCGCAGACATACATGAATCGCTCGGCTGGCTTTACGACCGGGTTCTCGTTTTTCTATACAGCGCCCGGCAATGCCGGAAGCTTTACGGTTTGGAGTGGTTTAAACGGTACTGGGACCAGCCTCGGCTCGTTGGTGCTCGGAACCACCCCGTCTGGAAGCTGCGCGACGAACTACAATGCCCCGAATTTCTGCCCGTTCGTCGCCGCTGGTCTGGCCTTCAGTGGAACCGCGCAGTCCGTCGCATTTACTGGTGTTGCCAACCAGATCGTGTTCGACGACGTGACCTTTGGCAGCGCTATTCCAGACGTGGTCGTGCCGGAGCCCGCCACGGTTGCCTTGATGGCTGGCGGACTGCTGATGATCGGTGGGTTTGCCCGTCGTCGTCGCGCGAACGCCTGACCGTTCGGCACAACGGGGCGGGATGAGAAGCAAAGAGGCGAGCCAGTACGGTTCGCCTCTTTGTCGTTTTGCAGGAGTGTGTCCTTGCTGTTGTCTGAGCGACACAGGGCAGGCTTTGAGCGACTGACGATTGGTCGAGCGACTGGGCTGGGCGGGCACGCTGTGCCCGCCAGCGCCTTACGTATTATGAACTAGAAGCACGGCGAGAGCGTTACGGCGACGCCGGGGTGGGGAGTTGCTTGTACGCGTCGCAGAATGCCCAGCCGTAATCGAGCAGGTGGCGACGGAGGTCGGTGCCACAGCAATATGGGCGCACGAGGAGACGGGCAACCTGTTGACATATGCGCGCGACCGCCGCGTGCGCGCCCGGGCTCGCGCCTCCGGCATTCCATTTCGTGAATTGCCGAATGGTGGCGTGGTGCGGAGGCTCGCCACGCGCGATGGTTGGGCGGAGCATTGGGCCGCGGTGGTACAGACACCACCATGCCGTAATCGGCCGGCTTCCCAGCAATGTCGATTGGGATGGGCGAGTGCATCGCGCTGACGCTCAGAGCCAGCCCCGTGAAACGGGCGGACGGGAGACGTCGTTCCGGGAAACAGAGTGCGACACTCGACATGCAGTTACGCCTCCACATGTGTTATGCGTGCAACAGAGTGTTAATACACCGATACAGTAAATGCGTCACCCGTGCACCGAGCATTCTCAGCGATGATGCCATATATGCTTTAAAAACAACGACATACAGCGTTGGGTCTGCTGCGTTTTGGGTCGCTGAAGGAGCGAGTACGTACGGGCACGACCATTGCAGTCTAAGATGTAGGCCGTCTCATGGCGGCTGACAATCTCCCCCCGAGGCGTGTTATGAAACATTTGGCAAAAGCAATCGCGGTCAGCCTATTTGCAGCATCGGCTGCTCAGGCGCAGGTATTGAATTTTGAAGGCATCAACGCGACGTACCCGTCGGCCAGCACTGCCAGCATTCAGAACTTCTACAATGGCGGCACCAGCAGCCAAGGCACGTCGGGCATCAATTACGGGATAACGTTTTCGCCAAATGCGCTGGCGCTCTGCCTGAACACATTGGGGTTTGGGAACCGCACGAACTGCTCGAACACATCTCGTGGTGGTCTTGGAAACCCGACGTCGCAGAAGGGCGGGCTCTTCTTCCTTGCCGGCGCGGAGACATACATGAATCGCTCGGCCGGTTTCACAAGCGGATTCTCCTTTTTCTATACGGCGATTGGTGTTGGTGGAAGCTTTAGCGTGTTTAGCGGCCTGAACGGGACGGGGACCAATCTCGGCTCCCTGACGCTGGGCACCACGTCAAACACCTGTGCGTTTTCAACATACAATGCCGATTTCTGCCCGTTCGTCGCCGCTGGTCTGGCCTTCAGTGGCACCGCGCAGTCCGTCGCATTTGCTGGTGTTGCCAACCAGATCGTGTTTGACGACGTGACCTTTGGCAGCCCTATTCCAGATGTGGTCGTGCCGGAGCCCGCCACGGTTGCCTTGATGGCTGGCGGACTGCTGATGATCGGTGGGTTTGCCCGTCGTCGTCGCGCGAAAGCCTGACCGTTCGGCACAACGGGGCGGGATGAGAAGCAAAGAGGCGAGCCTTCCGGTTCGCCTCTTTGTCGTTTTGCAGCAGTGTGTTTTTGCTGTCGTCTAAGCGACACAGGCCAGGCTTTGCGCGACTGACCATTGCGTCGAGCGACTGGGCTGGGCGGGCACGCTGAGCCCGCCAGCGCCTTACGTATATGAACTAGCAGCACGGCGAGAGCGTTACGGGCGCGTTCTTCAGCCTCGTGGCCGATGCGCCGCTCATCACGATGACGCCGGCCGGCGTTGTCACGCGGGGGACGTACGGCCCGGGCGACGGTGCACGCGAGTACAGTCGCCAGTTAGCTGTCCTGCGGCAATTAATCACGACAACGGTCTGGAGTGGCCTGAATGGCACCGGGACCAATCTCGGCTCTCTGGCGCTCGGCACCACGGCGAGCAGCTGCGCGCCGACGTACAATGCCGGATTCTGCCCGTTCGTCGCCGCAGGCCTTGGCTTTACCGGGACCGCGCAGTCCGTGTCGTTCGCCGGTGCTGCCAACCAGATCGTGTTTGATGACGTGACGTTTGGCAGCCGCATTCCGGACGTGGTCGTACCGGAGCCCGCCACGGTGGCCTTGATGGCTGGTGGGCTGCTGATGATCGGTGGGTTCGCCCGTCGTCGTCGCGCAAACGCCTGACCGTTCGGCGTAACGGGTTGGGGGTTGGAAGCAAAGAGGCGAACCATCACTGGTTCGCCTCTTTGCCTTATGCCAGGCTTAAGTGGCACGTGCAATTCCATGACAATCCGCGGAGTGCGACCACAACTCACTACGGCGCAGCGATAACGTTCGTGCTCTCCTCGCGAATTGGGTGATTCCCACGCAGCATTAGTTCTCGCCATCACGGTGCGTTCATGGCGCCGCATTGCATTCGGGCCTCGCTCTGGATGGTGGAGTCGGCAGTTTTCGAACTCGCGATCACCCAGCTGGCGCCTTGCTTTGCATCGCCATCCCATCTGCCCCGCAATGTGAAACCGTGTTTCCCAAAAGCCGCGCTGCCCACCTATCGCACCGGAGCGGCCTCTGCTTCGCCCACGGCGCCTTCGTCGTCCTGCTGGCCGTGGTCGCCGGGTGTGGTCGCGAGAGCCTGAGTTGTACGCTGCTCCCGGACATGACGGGCCTCACCGTGCAGTTGTCCGCGGTGCCCACCGGCGCATACACGGTCGAGGTTTTGGTGCCCACGTCGTCCCCGGTGTCATACGTCTATCGATGCGATGGCGCACAATCCTGTCGCGGGGCTCGCGTATTTTTCCCGGGGCTGGTGACCCCGAACGTGACCGTGCGCGTTACGACCGCGGCAGGCACGCGCTCCACTCCGTATCAGCGGCTGACATATACCGACTCGTATCCCAACGGTAAGTCCTGTGAGCCCCGCACGACGAGCGCGACAATCATTGCTGCGCTCCCCGAGTGATCACGAGTAACTTCCGGAATGATCTGTCTCGTGTCGCGTCACCCGTGCCCGGTGCTTCATCCCCAGTGAAAGCGTTCGTTGCGATTGGGCTACTGCTGCCACTGGTTCTGCTCGGGATGGCGTGGGGATTTCGCACCATCGTCCTGGCTCTACTGGTTCAGGCGGCAGAGCGCGGCAACGTCATCCCGCTGGCGCTCACGCTGGCACCAGTTTCCATGCCGGCCGGTGAACGATTCGCGCTCAGCGTGCCGGCGCGCCGAGACGGCGAGAGCGTGATGCAGCGAGGTGCCCTCATCCTGACATCGCGGCGATTGCGCCTGATGCGCCGCAAACGGATCGTCCTCGATGTGCCACTGACGCAGATTGCACACTTGACCGTACAGGGCTGGACGCTACGCCTCACGATTCGCGGCACATCGGATCCAGTGACGCTGCGTGTTCCGCAGCCCGCGGTCATCGCGCGATACGTGCGAACGCTCGCGGTGCAGCGAGCACAAACGGGTGCCGCGTGACGCGGCGACAACCCGCCGTTCGCCCTAGCCAGCGTGCGGTCACGTCCCGCTCCCGCCACCTCGAAGACACATGACGATTCGACCACTGTTGTATCTCGCGGCCGCACTGTTCTTCGCGTATGAACAGGTGGCGTTTTACCAATGGATGCAGGCACACGGCACTGTTACTGCCGGTCTTGCGCATGCATGGCAGACTCTGCGTGCCGACCCCATGGTGTTCATGGCGTGGAATGACATGGGCGTCTTTACCGTCATCGTGCTCGTGTGGCTGTTGCGCGACCTGCGCGCGAACCGACGCTCCCTTCTATGGTGGCCGGCGACACTGATCTTCGGCTGCCCGCCGCTGCTGGTATATCTCGCGCGCAACCCGGACGCGCTGCGGCCAATGACCCGCGAGTGAACCCGACCTCGAAGCGCGATGTCGCTCGCCGAGCATGCGCACCCAGTCGCTTCGCTACTTCGGCGCGTCTTGCGGCGTAAAACGTCGCGTTTCCCCGTGGCGCATGACGGTAAAACGTTCCGCGGGGATGCCGCGAGCCACCAATGCAGCCGCGAGATCTTTCGGCGGTTGATCGAGTGACTCGTCAGAGAGCGGGAACGTGCCCCAATGCACGCCGATCGCTGCAGTCGCCCGGACGTCGAGCATAACCTGCACGGCCTCGTCCGGATTGATGTGCTGCGTACGCATGAACCACCGTGGCTCGTACGCGCCTATCCCGATGGCCGCGAGGTCGAACCCGCCAAATCGCTCGCCGATGCGCCGCGGGTCGTCGGAGTAGCCCAAGTCACCGGAGTACCAGAAGCGAAAAGACGGGTGCACGATTGCCCAGCTGCCCCACGGCGTATCGTTGCGACGGAGCGCAGATCGGCTGCTCCAGTGCTGTACCGGCAGGAAGTGGAACTCCAGATCACCGGTCGGTGTGACGATCCGCCTCTCCTGGTTCCATTCCAAGCCGTGCACCGTCTGCCCTGTTCCACTTGCGCGGACGCCAGGGACTTCGCGTTCAATCCACGCATCGACGCCGCTCGGCACCAAAAAGAGCGGAGGTCCGCCAGCCTGCTGCGCGACCGCGCGCACTGATGGACGGTCGAGATGGTCGAAGTGGTTGTGCGAAATCACGACCACGTCGATCGGTGGGAGCTGCGCGATGGACAGTCCCGGCGGCTGATGCCGCAGGGGACCGGCAAAGCGTACTGGAGACACGCGGCGACTGAACACGGGATCGACAAGGATGTTGCGCCCGCTGAGCTGCAGCAAAAACGACGCGTGACCGATCCACGTGAGCGTGGTCTCCACGCGATTCGCGCGCAGAAACTCCACCTCGGGCTGTACCCCGCACAGCGACTCCGTGGGGGGACGCGGGAGACCGCGCCGAACGCGCTCGAAGGTCCAACGCGCAACGCCACGCGCGTTCACATCGGCGCCATTGGGATTATCATACGGTGGGGGCG
>JAYUWD010000302.1:0-4472 GCA_043753735.1 Gemmatimonadaceae bacterium | reverse complement strand
TCGTGTCACCCGAGCCCGAACCGGTGGCGTCCGACGCCGCGGGAGTTGTCCGTCTGCAGCGCCTCGCGATTGTCTGGCAAACGGTCGCACTCTATCACCCCTACATTGCGAGTCGCGGTATCGCGTGGGACTCGGCGCTGGTCCGTGCCATACCAGCCGTGCGGGCCGCACGCGACGATGCCCAGTTTGGTGCCGCAGTCGAGAAGTTGCTTGTGGTGCTGGGAGATCCGCTCACACGAATTGAACACGATTCAGCACCAAGTGTTCAACTGATCCAGTTGGCTGTGCGTGCCGACCTGACGCAAGACGGTGTGCTGGTGCTCAAACTGCCTGCACATGCGCAGTATGATGCGCAGGATTCGCTCGTCGCTGTGCGCGCGCTCGCACGCGAGCCACAGCGGGTGGTTCTCGATTTGCGGAACGAATACGCTGCCTTGCAGAGGCAGGCGTCGGAAAGATTGGTCGCGTTTGTCAATGCAACCGGAATGGCACGATCGCTGACGTCCATTCCTTTACTGGCTCCGACTGAACGCATGCGTCGTATCGGACCGCCACCCGTTACAAGACCCAATCGTCCGTTCGGCGAGGGGGGCGATGCGTGGCTGGAGCGAGATGCGCTGGTCGTTGAAGCCGGTGCAAGCGTGGCATCACGCGTGGTCATCGTGGCGAATCGCACGTCGGCACTGCCCGGGACCTTGATGGCGCTCGTCTCCGCAGGGCGCGCAACGTTGGTCGTTGAAGCAACGGCCGCCAGCACAACCCCGATCGACGACGGCTCTCTCGTGACCACGGATCGCATTGCGTTGGAGGGCAATGTTGTTGCGCGCATTCGCCTCGCTGAGCTGGTGCATGCAGACGGCACAACTGGTATCGCTGCAGATACTGTTGTCGCAGTTGCCGCGACCGCGTCAGACAGTGCACCCGCATTGCGAGCGGCGCTGCACATCGTGCGCACTGGTCGGGCACCGCGTGCACCACGTGCAATGCGGAGTGCAGTACCGATGGCAACCTTGCCGATCGCGATGGACAACCAGAACTATCCGACGATGGGTGTGCGACTTCTTGCCGGGTTTCGCCTGTGGAGCGCGATGCGTGCGCGTCACGCCCATCGCGATCTGTACGACGATGATCTCGATGCGGTATTTCTGCGTGTCTTGCCAAAGTTGGAGTCCGCGCGCAATGAACAGCAGTACGCGGCGGCAATCAGCGATCTTGCCTCAGCGCTTGATGATGCCGCGGCTGTACTGCGTGGGCCGTCGATCCAAACTTTGCTTGGCACCAGCAGCGCACCATTCCGCCTGCGTTACGTGCAAGAACGCGCGCTTGTCACGGACATTGTGCGCGATTCGACAACCACCGCGCTGGGGCTGAATGTCGGCGCAGAGATCACCGCCGCAGACGGATTCCCGTTGCCCGCGTGGTTGAGCGAACATCGTCGGATTGGGGCAGCGTCAAACCAATGGACGCGCAATCGCGAGCAGATGCGGGTCATCCCACTCGGCCCGGAAGGCCCGGCGCTGTTCAAGGTGCGTGATGCCACGGGGAAAGAGCGTTCGATCAACATTCCGCGGCGCGCAAGCTACAACGCGTTGCTGCCGCAACTGCAGCGTCCGAACGCAGCGCCTGTGGCAAAGTTGGATGGAAATGTTGGGTATCTGGACGTCGAGCGCATGGACCAGTACAGCGTCGACAGCGGGATTGTCGCACTCAAGGACACGCGAGCGCTGTTGCTTGATCTACGCACAGATACAATCGCACCAAACGTGATCAACCGATTGCTCCACGGTCTCGCCTCGCAATCCCGCTACATGCGCACTCGGCAAATTGTGCGCTTTTCGATGGCACCATGCGCCGGGCTTCCATTGCGTCAGGTCGCGACGGTGTGCCCCGATGAACGCGTCGAACAGGTCGAGTGGGCGAACGGCGACTCAGTTAACCACTATCGTGGCCGCGTTGTGCTGCTCATCGACGAACGCACGCAGGGCAACGCCGAACACCTCGCGCTCGCACTCGAAAGCGCGACGGCGGTGACCTATGTCGGCAGCCCAAGTGCAGGCGCGGCATCGCCTGCAATCACGCTCGAACTCCCAGGCGCGCTAACTGTTGGCATTCCGGTCGTCGAAGTGCGCAGAGCAGACGGAGGGCAGGTGCAGCGCGTGGGAATCACGCCGAACGTGGATGTGCGACCCACCGTTCAAGGCATACGCAATCATCGGGACGAAGTGCTCGAGCGGGCGCATCAATGGATCGTGCAGCAGCTCGATCCGCCTGCACGTCGCAAACGTTAGCCGCAGCGGCTCGTGCGTTTTTCCACCCCGCTACCCATCGATGATGCGCTCCCCGCGTTGCGAGCCGCGCTGCATTCACACAACAGTGCTGTGCTGGAAGCGCCACCAGGCGCGGGCAAGACGACGCGGGTCCCGCTCGCGCTGCTCGACGAAGCGTGGCTTGGCAATCGGCGAATCGTCATGCTCGAGCCCAGACGTCTCGCCGCCCGCAGTGCGGCACATTTCATGGCGGCGTCGCGTGGCGAACAGGTCGGGGCCACAGTGGGCTATCGAGTGCGTGGTGAATCACGCATCTCCAGTCGTACACGCATCGAGGTCGTTACCGAAGGGGTGCTGACGCGACTGCTGTCATCGGACGCATCCCTCGACGACTATGGGCTGATTCTGTTCGACGAATTTCACGAACGTTCGTTGCAGGCAGATCTCGGATTGGCACTGGTGCTGGAAACGCAAACGCACCTTCGCGACGAGCTGCGCATTGTCGTGATGTCGGCAACACTCGACGGTGCTGCTGTTGCACAGCTACTCGGCGGCACTGCCACCCCCGCTCCCGTCATTCGCAGTGAAGGACGCGCGTTTCCGGTCGTCACACACTACCGGGCGCCGCGTGCCACCGATCGAACGGAAGCCACCGTTGCGCGCGTCGTTCGCGAAGCAATCACCGAACACGAAGGCGACGTGCTGGTGTTTCTGCCCGGTGCCGGCGAGCAGCGTCGCGTTGCGGCACGTCTTGCAGACGACGAGCAGCTCGAGCGCACTCGCACTGTCGTGCATCAACTGCACGGTTCTATGCCACTGTCGGCGCAGATCGCGGCGGTTGCTCCCGCGCCACAAGGCTCGCGAAAAATTGTGCTTTCGACAAGCGTCGCTGAAACGAGCCTCACCATCGAAGGGGTGCGCATCGTGGTCGACGGAGGGCTCTCTCGTCTCCCTCGCTTCGATCCGCGCGCCGGACTGACACGACTGGAGACTGTGCGTGTCAGTCGCGCCTCCGCCGATCAGCGACGTGGCCGTGCCGGTCGCGTTGCACCAGGCGTTTGCTACCGATTGTGGGATCAGCACGAAGACCACGGGCTGGTGCCGCGCACACGACCGGAGATGCTCGATGCGGATCTTGCACCACTCGCGCTCGAATTAGCCGACGCGGGGATCAGCGACCCGACATCATTGCGCTGGCTCGACACTCCGCGTGCCGGACCGTTTGCGCAGGCGCGTGAGCTGCTCGCTCAACTTGGCGCACTTACCGCCGCCGACTCGACTAGTCGAATCACGGCGCACGGTAAACAGATGGTCGCGCTCCCACTCCAACCGCGACTGGCGCATCTCCTGCTTGGCGCGCAGTCGCGATCACTCACTCGACTCGGCGCAGAAATTGCCGCACTGCTTGAAGAGCGCGACGTACTGCGCGGAGACGGTCCGTACAACGGGGGAGCGTTTTCGAGCGGTGGAGCGCCGCCGAGTGACTTGCGACTTCGCGTGGAAGCGGTGCGCCGTGTGGGCCCAGGTGGCACGCATGGGGGTGACGATATGTCACTCGCCGGGGCGCGCATCGATCGCGATGGTTTATATCGCGTGCGTACACTCGCCGACGATCTGGAACGTCGACTTGGATCGTTGTCGGGGCGACGCGACGCTGCGAAGCCAAACGGCGTCAACGCGGACGACATTGCGTTCACCGGCGCACTGCTCGCGCTCGCGTTTCCTGATCGTGTCGCACAGCGACGCTCCGGCGTGGAACCTCGTTACGTATTGCGCAGCGGCATTGGTGCAGCGTTGCCAAAGCACGATGCCTTGCATGACGCGGAGTATCTCGCGGTCGCCGAACTTGATGGTGCGCCGCCGGAGTACCGAATTTCCCGCGCAGCGCCAATCACGATCGATGCGATCATGGAAGATTTCGGCGAGCAGATCGTGCGCGATGAAGTGGTGGAGTGGCACGACGCATCTCGATCGGTCCGCGCACGGCGCCGCACAATGCTGGGCGCGCTGACCATCGAAGAAGTGGCACTGCGTGACGCGGATGTAGAGCTTGTGCGCGCGACATTGCTGCAAGGCGTCGTGCGTGAAGGGGTGCGCGCACTGCCGTGGAGCGCTGGCGGTCGGCGCATACGCGAGCGACTCGCGTTCATTCATACCCACGACGCATCGTGGCCCGATGTATCTGACGACGCGCTCTCAGCCACC
>JAYUWD010000301.1:0-4497 GCA_043753735.1 Gemmatimonadaceae bacterium | reverse complement strand
GGCGGCTACCGTTCTCATCGGTCTTGGTGATGACGCGCGGCCGCGAAACCTGAAACTCGAAGCCTTCGCGACGCATGGTCTCCATCAGGATCGACAGGTGCAATTCGCCGCGCCCTGAGACATTCCACGTGTCGGTGCTTTCACCGTCGTCCACTTTCAGGGCAACGTTGCGTTCGAGCTCCTTGTGCAACCGTTCACGAAGCTGGCGCGACGTGACGAACTTCCCTTCCTTGCCCGCGAACGGCGAGTTGTTCACCTGGAAGTCGACGCTGATTGTCGGCTCTTCGACACTGATGCCCTCAAGCGCTTCCTGATGTTCGGGATCAGCCAGTGTCGCACCGATTTCGACATTCTCGAAGCCCGCGATCAGTACGATTTCGCCCGCCGTCGCCTCCTGCAACTCGACGCGCTCCAGCCCTTCGATACCGTACAATTTGGATACTCGCGCACGCTGCGGCGGTTTGTCGCTGTTGAACGGAATGTGTATGAACGAATCGCCTAGACGAATCGTACCGCGTCCGATGCAACCAATTGCGAGCCGACCGAGGTAATTCGAATAGTCGATGGTGGACACGAGCATCTGAAACGGGCCGTCCTCCTCTGCTGGAGGCGGTGGCACGGTCGCGATGATCGTTTCATACAACGGCACCAGATCGACGGCCGGCACGTCCATGTCCATCGTTGACGTGCCTTCCTTCGCACTCGCGTACACGACCGGAGCATTGAGCTGCTCTTCGGTCGCCTCAAGTTCGATGAAAAGCGACAACACTTCGTCATGCACGCGCAACGGATCGGCGCCGGGGCGATCGATCTTGTTGATGACGATGATGGGCGTCCGACCCAGTGCCAATGCCTTGCGCAACACGAAGCGCGTCTGCGGCATCGGACCGTCAAACGCATCGACGACGAGCAGCACGCCGTCGACCATGCGGAGAATGCGCTCGACTTCACCACCGAAATCAGCGTGTCCCGGCGTGTCGATGATATTTATTTTTGCGTCCTTCCAGCGGATGGACGTATTTTTTGCGAGGATGGTGATGCCGCGCTCTTTTTCGAGCGGGTTCGAATCCATGACGCGGTCTTCGACGACTTGATTGTCGCGGAATGCACCGGCTTGGCGGAGCATTTTGTCGACGAGAGTAGTCTTCCCGTGGTCGACATGGGCGATGATGGCGATGTTGCGAATCTGCATAGCCTAAAAAGATAACTAGGACGCGAGTCGAACTGCGAAAGTCATCGCGGCAATCAGGCTTTCTGGCGATGCGATGCCCTGCCCCGCAATGTCGAGTGCGGTGCCATGATCGGGCGATGTGCGCGCAAACGGCAATCCCAGCGTAACGTTCACCGCCGATCCAAACGACGCCACTTTGATCGCGGTCATCCCCACATCGTGATAGGGAGCGATCACGGCGTCGAATTCGCCCCGCATGGCACGCACGAACACCGTATCAGCGGGAAATGGGCCAGCGATACCAGCCTCGAGGGCCGCGGGTGCCAGAATGCGGTCGTCTTCGTCCCCAAACCGCCCATGATCGCCCGCATGCGGATTCATCGCGCACAATGCGATCCGGGGCGACGCGATCCCGAATCCTCGAATCAATCCTGCCCGCGTCCGTTCGGCAGCCTGGACGATCGCGTCTCGTGTCACGGCCGCCGGGACATCGCGGAGCGGCAGATGCGTCGTTGCCAGCACCACCCGCAACCGATCCGACGCCAGCATCATCGTGGTGGGCACACCGGCAATCGCGGCCAACATCTCCGTGTGCCCTGGATAATCAAAGCCGCCAGCGTAGAGCGCCGCCTTGTCGAGCGGCGCCGTGACGACGGCCGACAGCTCACCGGCCAACGCCATTCGCGCCGCATGTTCGACGGCCAATCCGGCCAGGCGTCCCGCCTGCGCCGCATCGGATTCGGCGTGCCCCGTCGGCACCCAGGCGCCGATCACATCGTCCGGTGCCACCTCGGTGCCCGAGGGGCCGACCACCCACCAGTGGACATCGAGTGCGAGGATGCGCGGATCAGCAAGCGCCTTCCGCACGATCTCAGGACCAATCCCGCGCGCATCACCAAGCGTGATTGCGACGCGCCGAGACGACGCGGTAGTCATGCGCCTCAAGGCACCGGTGCGGGAGCCTGCTTGGACGGATCGTAGCGCATGGAAACGTACGTCTGCTTTTTGAGCGTGTCGATTAGCCGACGCATGCTGCGCTCTTCGGAAAGCTGCGAGCGAATGCGCGTGCGCATTTCGGGAAGCGTATACTCGCCCGCTTCATCGAGAAACGTGATCTGCGCGATGACGAACTTTTTCTTCCCCGCCTGTGCGTCGGCGATATCGAACGGTTCCAGAATCTGATTCAGTTTTTTCCCTTCGATCGCATTGCGATATGCCTCCGGGAGTTCGCTGCGCGGGAATTCCGGAATCGTCTTTTCTTCTCCACCGGCCTCGTCGTGATATTTGACCGACAACGAGTCGAAGGAGGCACCGGCGCGCCACGACTTGACCACGTCCTGGGCCGTCGCGCGCGCCTTCGCTTCGTCGGCCGAATCGAGGGTCGGCCGAATGAGAATGTGTCGAGCCTTGACTTCGGCGGGCTGTACACGATCCACGCGAATGAGGTGATAGCCGAATGTGGTCTCCACGACCGGACCGACCGCACCCGGATTGAGCGCGAACATCACGCGGTCAAACTCCGGAACCATCTTGCCGCGGCGATTCCAACCGAGATCTCCGCCCAGCTCCTTCGAGCCCGGATCCATCGATTCACGCTTGGCAATCGTTTCAAAGTCGTTTGGATGGGCTTCGAGTTCGACGCGAATGGAATCGATTTTGGCGCGGGCGCGCGCTTTGGATGCCTCGGACGGGCGCGTCGCGATCACGATCTGGCGCAGACCAATACGCGCTTCCTTGCGCGGCAACTTTTCCTTGTTCGATGCAAACGCTTCCGACACCTCACCTTCCGTGACATTCACCGCCGTCATCTTGCCATCGCGGCGCAGCTTTTGAATCACGTCGCGCTGGAGATTGTCACGCTTCAGCAGATCGTGCTGCATCTTGCGCCATTCTTCCAACGTACCAAATCCATTTTCCTTGAGCGCAGCGCGAAATTCGGTTTCAGTTTTGAACTGGCCCCGGATCTTTTTCTCGTTCTCATCCATCGAACGCGTAACGTCTGCGTCATTGGCTTCAACTTTTTCCGACTTGGCTTTCTGCACGAGCAGCTCCGCCTCAATCAACTGCTCCATCACACTCTGCTCGAGCGCGACCTGTTCCGCGAAGCTCGTCACCTTTGCACCCGCAGCGCGGCGACGGTTCACTTCGGCCAGCACTTCGGAGACGAGGACCACCTGATCGCCAACAATTGCTGCGACGCCATCGACGGGCAGCCCAGGCACCGTGTCCTTGACGTCAGCTTTTGCGGGTGCGCCCGCCGTCTGTACAGACTTCGATGTGGCCGAGGTCTGTGCGGAAGCCCAGGATGAGGCGACGAGAAGCGAGGCGCCCGCCACGAGACTGTGAATACGAATGCGAAACATGTGATGTTGTCGGGGCGGAAACGGGAAGCGGAGGACCACCGAAAGGCGGCCCCCCGCAGATACCGCAAACGAAGAGTAAAGTTACGGCTTTTTGGCCGGCGGTGGGGTTGCCATTCCCGGATCCCGCTTGGGAGGCGGCGCCATTCCGGGCGCAGCAGCGCCTGGAGCCGGGTTCTTCTGCGCGCGGACGCTATCAGCCGTGGCGCGCACCGTCTTGGCGCGCTCGATCACCTTATCAAGGCCGGCGTCGTTCACGACGTACGAATACTTGGACTGCAGTGCACGGGCCACCGGGTACGGCACATCGATGAACTGGACTTCGCTTTTGATCAGCTTGTCGAAGAACGACTCAACGCGGTAGGCGGCAATCTTCTCCTTGTCACCACCAGCCGGTGCCTTTGCGCTGTCGGCGAGCTTGGAAGGATCGACGCCAAGCGCAGTCCAGGTCTGCGTCACGGCATTCTTGAAGTTCAGATACAGATTGGACAGCTCCGCCGTGTCGATCACGGCCTTTGCACTGTCGGCCTGACGGAGCACGAGTTCGTTGCGCACGATCTGCTTGACGAACTTCTCCACGAGCGAGTCGGCTGCATTCAGGAGCTGCGGGCCGATCTGCGACTGCGGCGGGTAGGCGGCAACCCAATCGGCGAACTCCGAGGCCTTGAGCTCTCCGCCCTTGTATGACGCGAGCTTGTCGCTGTCCTTTGAGTGGCCAAGCGGATCACGCGCGATAGCCTTGGCCTTGATGGACACGCCACTCACCAGCGTCACTTCATTCGCCTTCTCGACCTTTGCGAGATACGTGCTCTCGGCGATCGCAACGTTCCGCTGCTTGGCGACGGGCGCGAACTTGTCCTTCACGTCCGCGAACGGCGACCGGTAGATGATGTGGTAGCCGAACGACGTCGTGACGACTTGCGAGATCTCGCCGGGCTTGATCGCCAGAACGGCCTTTTCAAACTC
>JAYUWD010000300.1:0-13572 GCA_043753735.1 Gemmatimonadaceae bacterium | reverse complement strand
CTTGCCGAAATTGAACGGACGTGGGGAGCGGCACCGGGCAAGGCGCTTACCGATGGGCAATCGCTCTACGTGATGGGCCTCCAGCTGGGCAACGTCTTTATCGGCGTGCAGCCATCGTTCGGATGGGAAGGCGATCCAATGCGGCTGCTCTTCGAGGGCAATTTTGCACCGACGCACGCATTCAGTGCGTTCTATCGTTGGCTCAGGGAAGACTATCAAGCCGATGCGGTGCTGCACTTTGGTACCCACGGTGCGCTCGAGTTCATGCCTGGCAAACAGGCAGGGCTGGACAGTACGTGCTGGCCCGAGCGACTGATCGGCGACGTGCCGAATGTCTACCTGTACGCGAGCAACAACTCATCCGAGGGAACGCTGGCCAAGCGTCGTGGCAACGCGACGCTGGTGTCGTATCTCACACCGCCGATCGCCAACGCGGGATTGTATCGCGGGCTCGCTGATCTGAAAGCGTCGCTCGATCGGTGGCGCGCGCTCGACAAGTCCAGCGCACACGATGCGACTGCACTGCGCGCACTGGTGCAGCAGCAGGCATTCGCGGTCGATCTCGCGGTTGCGGATCCGGCGTGGAGTGCGACTGAAGCCGATGCGAACATCGCGACGTTGCGTGAACGGTTGCTTGAACTCGAGTACACGCTCATTCCCATGGGATTGCACGTGGTCGGCGAAGGAATGTCGGCCGACGCGCGCACCGATGTGTTGATGGAGATCGCGCGCGTGGGCCGACCGGAAGCCGAGCTGCCGCCGATCGCATCGACCGTCGTCGGCGCCGACGCCACGCCCGACGTGATGCGCAACGGAGACGCGATTGCGCGCACCGCCGTCGCCGCGTTGGTCCAATCAGGGCGCGTGGATGTCGCCGTGAGCGCTGCCAAAAACGCAGCGCGCGCGGAGAACGTTCGCATCTCGGACGATCGTGCATTCACGCAACATCTCGAGATGCTGGCGCCACTCGATCCGTTGTTGCGCGAAGATCACGAGATCCCGGGCATTCTTCGCGCGCTCGACGCGCGCTATGTCGCGCCGGCGCCCGGCGGAGATCTGTTGCGCAATCCGCAGGTGTTGCCGACGGGAAGAAATATCTACGGCTTTGACCCGTACCGAGTGCCGAGTGCGGTGGCGATGCTGGAAGGACGCGTGCGGGCGGAAAGCTTGTTGTCGCGCAACGCATCGGACGGAAATGCATTTCCCGAAACGATTGCGCTGGTGCTCTGGGGCACCGACAACATGAAGAGTGAGGGCGCGCCACTGGCCCAGGCAATGGCGCTGATGGGTGTCGTGCCACGTTTCGACGGTGTCGGGCGTTTGAGTGGCGCGCGGCTTGTGACGCTCGAACAGTTGGGCCGGCCGCGCGTCGATGTCGTGATCACGCTGTCGGGCATATTCCGCGATCTGTTGCCGTTACAGGTGAAATTGCTCGCCGAAGCGGCGCTGCTGTGCGCTGAGGCAGACGAAGATCCGTCGCGCAATTTCGTTCGGAAGCATGCTCTGGCAACGATGGCCGATACAGGCTGCGACATGACGACGGCGGCGTTGCGCGTGTTCTCCAATGCGGATGGTGCCTATGGATCGAACGTCAATCTGCTTGTTGAAACGGGTCGGTGGGAAAAGGAAGACGACCTCGCCGATCAGTTCGTACAGCGCAAGTCGTTCGCCTACGGCGTGAATGGCCGACCGACCGCGCAGCCTGCACTCATGAAGCGTGCACTCGGCAGTGCAGCGTTGTCGTTTCAGGGGCTCGACTCAGTCGATCTGGGCGCGACCGATATCGATCAATACGTCGAGTCGCTTGGCGGGATGACGCGCGTGATTGCGCAACAGCGTGGTGGTGATACGCCCACGGTATATGTCGGTGATTACAGTGGTGCCGCGAACAAGGTGCGCACACTCACGGAGCAGGTGGAGCTCGAATCGCGTACGAAGATGCTCAACCCCAAGTGGTATGAAGGTCAGTTGCAGTATGGTTATGAGGGCGTACGTAACATCACAGGCCATGTGGCGACGACACTTGGCTGGTCCGCCACGGGTGGCAAGGCCGCCGTTCCCCAGTGGGTGTACACTGAAGTTTCCAAGACCTTTGTGCTCGATACCGAGATGCGCGATCGTCTCGCGAGCATGAATCCGAATTCCGCAGCGGGGCTCGTCCAGAAGTTGCTTGAGGCGAACGACCGAGGTTACTGGACGCCGGATGATGCAACACTCGAGGCGTTGCGCGATGCCGCAGCGGACCTCGAGGATAGACTGGAAGGGGTGTATGCAGCAACATGACGCCCGTGTGGGCGCGGAGAATTGATCACATGACGGCAACACAGCTCCCGATCCTTGGCGAGGACGGCGAAGGCAGCGTGCAGGTGCATCAGGACGAGTCGATGAAGGTTGACGGAGCACTCGTCATCGCCGTCTACGGAAAGGGGGGCATCGGCAAGTCCACCACGTCATCGAATCTGTCGGCCGCGTTTTCGCGACTCGGAAAACGTGTGTTGCAGATCGGGTGCGATCCCAAACACGACTCGACATTCACGCTGACCAAGCGGATGGTGCCGACGGTCATCGACGTGCTCGAATCGGTGAACTTTCACTCCGAAGAGCTGCGTCCCGAAGATTTTATGTTCGAGGGGTACGGTGGAGTGCAGTGCATCGAGGCAGGCGGTCCTCCCGCTGGCACCGGATGCGGCGGCTACGTCACTGGTCAAACCGTGAAGCTGCTCAAGGAGCATCACCTTCTCGAAGACACTGACATCGTGATCTTCGACGTGTTGGGCGACGTGGTGTGCGGGGGCTTTGCCGCGCCGCTTCAGCATGCGCACTATTGCCTGATCGTGACGGCCAACGATTTCGATTCAATTTTTGCGATGAATCGCATCATCGCCGCCATTCAGGCCAAGTCCAAGAACTACAAGGTGCGCCTGGGCGGTGTGGTCGCGAATCGCTCGAAGGACACCAACGAGATCGATCGGTTCAACGCGGCCGTAGGACTCAAGACGATGGCGCACTTCCAGGATATCGATGCGATCCGTCGCAGTCGTCTCAAGAAGAGTACCATTTTCGAGATGGAAGACTCTCCCGAAGTACACGCGGCGCAGGAGCAATACATGCTGCTTGCCAAACGGATGCTGGAAGATGTCGTACCACTCCCGGCGAACCCACTCAAGGATCGCGAGATTTTCGATCTGCTCGGCTTCGATTGATCATGTCGGAAACTGTTGTGTCTTCACCGAATTCAGACCCGTCGTTCGCGGGAACGCCGGTTGGGGGTTCGCAAGCCGCATCGTCGTCGTACCTCGAGCGGCGGGCCTGGATCGGTGAGTATTTTGATCGTACCGCCGCAGCGGGTTGGAAAACGTTGACGTCCGACGCGCCGGTGTCGCGCGTACGCGCTTCGGTCCGCGCGGGGCGGGATACGATGCGCCGGACGTTGTTGAGTTGGTTGCCTGATGATCTGTCCGGTGCGCGCATCCTCGATGCCGGATGCGGTACGGGGATGCTGGCCGTCGATCTTGCGCTTCGCGGTGCAAATGTCGTCGCGGTCGATCTGTCGCCGACACTCGTGGGCTACGGCGTCGAACGAGCGATAGCCGCAGGAATCGCCGATCGCATCGATTTTCGCGCGGGTGACATGCTCGACCCGTCGTTCGGCGACTTTGACATCACCGTCGGGATGGATTCATTGATTCACTACGACCTGCCGGAAATTCTTGGCTCGTTGCAGCGACTCGTACAGCGCACGCGCGTACAGGTGCTGTTCACCGTTGCGCCGTTCACCCCGGTGCTGGGAACGCTGTTGACTGTGGGGCGCTTGTTTCCCCAACGTGACCGCTCGCCACGCATCGTCCCGATGTCGGAACGTCGTCTGCGAAAGGCCGTTGCGTCAACGCGGGCGCTCGATCCCTGGCAGATGGCGCGTACGCAGCGGGTTGAACGGGGCTTCTATCGCTCGCAGGCCTACGAGCTGCATCGTTCACCTGGCGCTGCGGCTATGTCGCGCGCTGACTGATCAATTCTGGAGAGGAGCGCTTTGATGATGATGCCCGGATGGGGCGTGGCCGCCGTAACTGCCGCCCTTGTAGCGATCTGGTTTGTCGCAACACGTCGCGTGGATGTGCCATGCACCGTCGATCTCGAATCGAGTCACGATCACTTTCACGCGCACGTCGACTTGAAAGGCGTTGAAGTCGATCCCGGCGACCAAGTGCTCGTGCACAACACACCCACGCGCGTTCCGTTCGGTACGCAGCGCACGTTTGACAGCACGGCGACAGTGCGGCGCGCCAGCTGGCTTCGTCGTCAGTTTGTAAAACTTACCGGTGGAACCGAGTTGTACGAATTGTACGACGTTGGTTTTGAGGGCTGACCAGACATGTACAATACCGCTACCGAAATTCCGACACGCGCGTATGCGCCCCCCAACGAGTCCACCAAGTCCGCGCAGCAGAACGCGATGCTCAGTCCGCGTTTCTACACAACGGACTTCAAGGCGATGGACGCACTCAAGATCGCGCCCGAAAGCCGTCAGATGTGGGACGAGATCCTCGCCGAATTCCGACGTGATCCCAATAAGGATCACTTCAAGCGCAACGCGGAATTCGACGCCGACTTCGCGTCGATGGATCCGGATCTCCGCACCCAATTCATCGACTTCCTCGTTTCGTCGGTCACGGCCGAGTTCAGCGGCTGCATTTTGTACGCGGAAGTGAAGAAGCGCATCAAGAATCCCGATGTGCGCGAACTCTTTGGTTTCATGAGTCGCGACGAAGGACGGCATGCAGGCTTCATCAACCACACGCTCAACGACTTCGATGTCGCGGTCGATCTCAGCTTCCTGACGAAGGCCAAGAAGTACACATTCTTTCAGCCGAAGTTCATCTATTACGCTACGTATCTCTCTGAAAAGATTGGCTACGCGCGGTACATAACGATCTATCGCAACTTCGAGAAGCAGCCGGACAAGCGATTTCATCCGATCTTCAAGTGGTTTGAGAACTGGTGCCTCGACGAGTTCCGTCACGGCGAAGCATTCGCTGTGCTGATGCGCTCGAATCCGGAGGTTCTCGAGGGGCGCAATCGGCTCTGGATTCGCTTCTTCCTGCTCGCCGTCTTCTGCACCATGTACGTGCGCGATCATGCACGTGCACCGTTCTTCGGGCACATGGGCATGGACGTTGAGGAATTTGATCGCAAAGTCATCAAGCTGACGAATCTCATCAGTCGTCAGGTCTTTCCGCACACGATCGACACCGAGAGCGAGGAGTTCTGGGCGTTGCTGGGTCGCATGTGGCGCAACACCGACGCCATGCGCAAAGCGGAAGAGAAGGGCGGCATCTTGTCCACGCTCAAAGTGACGATGCTCAAGGTCGCGAACGCCTTCACGTTCGTGCAGCTCTATCTGCGGCCGCCGGTCAAGCAGGCGTTGCCGGCGGATGTCCGCATGCAGCCGAGCTGGTAGTGGCGAAGGCCAACTCCTCTCCAATGGCGATCCGCACCTGGCAAAAGCTGGGGGTGCGTTTCATGCCGTTTGCCGATGTGGCCACTGCGGAGTTGCCGTTCGGTCGTTTGATGCGGTTGACGCTCTTCCAGATTTCCGTTGGCATGGTGCAGACGTTATTCGTCGGCACACTCAATCGCGTCATGATCCTCGAGCTGAGAGTACCGGCATCGCTCGTGGCAATCATGCTCGCGATTCCGCTGCTCGTAGCGCCCTTTCGCGCCCTCGTGGGTTTTCGCTCCGACACACACCGTAGTCTGCTCGGCTGGAAGCGGGTGCCCTATTTGTGGTTCGGCACGATGCTGCAGTTTGGGGGGCTCGCCATCATGCCATTCGCGCTGCTGGTGTTGTCCGATCCCAACCGACACAGCTCGATTGTCGTCGGGTATATCGGGACTGCGGTTGCGTTCCTCCTCGCCGGCGCGGGTGCGCATACGACGCAAACCGCAGGGCTCGCGCTGGCAACTGATGTGGTTTCGGCTGAGAAGCGACCGCGCGTGATTGCGTTGATGTACCTGATGATGCTTTTCGGAACACTCATCAGTGCACTCGTGCTTGAAACATTGCTGCGTGACTTCAACGCCATCAAACTGATTCAAGTCATTCAGGGTACCGCGGTGTTCACCGTTGTCGTGAACATGGTATCACTCTGGAAGCAGGAAGCACGAGTGCGTGGCGTCGTGCCATATCAGAAGGGTGAGCGTCGTCCATTGTTCCGCGAAGCCTGGCGAACGTTTGCGGGTGGTGGCCAGGCCGTGCGTCTGCTTGTTGCGTCAGGGCTTGGCTTTTTCGCATTCAACCTGCAGGACGTGTTGCTCGAGCCATATGGCGGCGAGATCCTGGGATTGAATGTGTCGCAAACGACTCTGTTGACCGGCATCATGGCCGTCGGCGCCGTTGCGGCGTTCGCACTGGCTGCTGCGATGCTTCGCCGTGCGCACGATCCCATTCGGCTCGCTGCATTGGGCGCGCTGATCGGCATCGCCGGATTTGCGATGATTGTTTTCGCCAGTCCGCTCGAATCGCCGACGCTCTTTCGCTTTGGTGTGGCGACGATCGGATTCGGTGAAGGGTTCTTCGGCGTCGGCACCTTGTGTTACGCGATGGACATGCGTGATCCGTCGCAGCATGGTATCGCACTCGGTGCGTGGGGCGCCGTCTTCGCCACGGCGGAAGGACTTTCGTTCGCGACCAGCGGCATCATGAAAGACTGGATGTCGCACGTTGTGCAGACCGGAGTGCTGGGACCGGGGCTGAGTCTTCCGTCGGTGCCATACTCGGTCGTGTATCACGTTGAAATTCTGGTGCTGTTCGCAACGCTGGTTGCGCTCGGCCCGCTTGTCGCTCGTCGCGCCGTCGGTCAAGTCGCGCGTGACCGCAGTGCACGGCCGTTTGGCCTCGCTGATATTCCCGCTTGACCACTCTCCAACGCAGGGAGCCGTTGCCATGAAGTACATCGATGGAGCACAGATCGCGGTCTACGCCTTCTGGATTTTCTTCGCAGGGCTGATCGTTTACATCCGTCGCGAAGACAAACGCGAAGGATATCCGTTGGAGTCGCCGCAGGGGCCGCGTGAAGGGTGGCCAAAGCCCCCCGCAAAAAAGACCTTTATTCATCGGCCGCATGGCGGCGAAGGGACGCACTGATGTCTGAAATCAAGGCGGTTCCAGTCGACAGATTCAACGGTTCTCACCTCGTGCCCACGGGCAATCCGATGCTCGACGGCGTAGGACCGGCATCGTGGGCGAATCGCTCCGACACCCCCGACCTTACGGTGCACGGTGTGCCCAAGATCGTGCCGATGCGTCTCGATCCCACCTTCTCGGTTGCAAAGGGCGATCCCGATCCGCGCGGACTTCCGGTTTATGCGGTGGACAAAGTCGTGGCGGGCACGGTGGTGGAGTTGTGGGTCGACCGCGCTGAACCACAAGTGCGCTACTACGAAGTGAAGCTGTCCAATGGCGAGCGTCGTATAATGCTTCCAGCGGGGTTCGTGCAGTGGCCCAACTTCGGGTTGTGGGGCAACGATCGGTTGCTCGTGAAAGCGATCACGTCGGCGCAGTTTCTCGATGTGCCGGCAATCAAACGTGATGACGTGATCACGCTGCTCGAAGAAGACAAAGTCATGGCATACTTTGCTGGTGGTCATTTGTATGCGACGGCTGCTCGGAGCGAGCCGATCATATGACGACGGAAGGGACGGGCGCTGCCACGAACAAGGCCAAGTACATTCGTGGCGTGCCTCACCCGCTACCGGCGGGTGAGCATGTGTTGTGGGAAGGCGCGCCCGACCCGAGCGCGATGGCGACGCACGTTTTTCATCGTCGCCTGTTTCTGCTGTACTTCGCCGCCATGATCACGTGGTGGGGCGTGACAACGTCCGTTGCGTTCGGATCCAGTGACTTCATCGCCAGTCTTGGCGTGCGCGTCGGGCTCTCCGCGATTGTGCTCGGCGTGGTCGAAATGCTTGCGCGCGTGTCGGCGCGCACAACGTGGTACGCGATCACCAACAAGCGTATCGTACTAAAAATCGGCATGGTGATCCCGATGTCGATCAACATCCCTTTTCAGATCGTGAACTCAGCCGGCGTAGGCCTGTTCAAAGACGGCACCGGACAACTCGCCGTCGTGCTGGGCAAGGAACATCGCCTCGCGTACATCGCGCTTTGGCCACATTGCCGAGTCTTCGAGTTGGACAAGCCGTCGCCGATTTTACGGGGACTGCGCGATGCACGGCATGTCGGCGGATTGTTGACCAACGCGGTTGCGGCTTTCGCGGCGAATGATGACGATACTCGCATTGAACGCACGACGTCGCACGGATTGAATCACGAACCTGCCATTCATCCGCATCCGGTTGGCGTGTAGCGTACTTTTCACATGTTGTGATGGGGTCGTTGAGCCTTTCTCTATCTCGCAAAACACGGCACATGAGCGGACCAATTCATTTCGAGCCGGAACCAGGCGAACGGCCAGGTTCTCCCGCGACCATGAACGTGCCACGTCCGGCGCTCATCATGGCGGGGCTCCTCGTGCTCGTGGTTTTCGGGCTCGTGATCTCGGCGAGCGTATTCGGCGTCGGCGCGTCGCACGAGCCAGTGGCGGCGGTGCTTGCCGAACGACAGCTCACCTTCACTGACGCGAAAGATGGTGGCATCGTTGTCGAAGACGCCGAGACGCACAAGATCGCGGCGATGCTACCGCCGGCGACCAACGGATTCATTCGTGGTGCGCTGCGTGCGCTGACGCGTGCGCGCGCGCGTGCCGGGATTGGGCGCGAACAGCCGTTCCGACTCGTTCGCTATGTTGACGGTCGACTGGTGTTGCACGATCCGGCAACGACACAGCACATCACGATATCGAGCTTCGGACCTACGCAGATTGAGTCGTTCGATCGCTTGCTCATAATCGGACCAACAGCGGCGCAGCTGCCCGCTCGATAGGGCACCCTCGGTATCAACGGCGGGACACCGTTGCGGTGACTACGGAGCGTCCCGGTTTCCCTTCGCGTTGACATAGACGGTGCAGGCGAGATCGGGGCCGACGCGCATTCGGCGAAAAAAGACGATGCTCACCGTGAGCGATAGCGAACCATTCGCCGAAAAGTGTCCGGTGAGACGCGTGACCAACGCGGTGCTCGTGCGCGCTTGATCGGGCAGGATCCGCGGCGTCGACGCGAAGTATCCTTGCTGATCGATATTGCTCGGAAAGTCGTCTCCGCCATCGAATGCGAACGTCAGCGTATCAGCATTCGGAATGTGCATCACTGTAGCATGGTCGACAGTCTGCGGCGTGCGTGTCCACACCGATGTGCATTCTTTCGAACCGTTGGCCTGCGCCGCTTCGTACTGGATGGTGTAACGTCCTGGGACACCGCGCGCTCGAACACCAGTCGCGATGGCTCCCGAAACAGTGCGAGCTGCGCTGGCGCCGAGTTTTGCGGAGGCGACTCCCGAGGTGGCTTCGGCCGTACGAAACTGAACCGTCGTACCAAACTCGGTGATGATCTGTGCGATATCGTCCTTGCGAATTTCATGTCGCAGGCCGCTCCGCATGTCGCGAAAAATCACTTCTCCAGCGCGGATGATGTCGACGCGACCGATCATGCGACTGCCGTCGGTCAATTGGACTTCGTCGTAGGCAATTGGATCGGTGCGCCTTGGCGCGAGGCCGGTCGCGGTTGGTGGCAATGATGCGCCGTTTGCGCGTCGCGCCGGTTCGACGATCAGCATTCGAGCTGGATCGACGCTGCTGCCTGGCAGCGCGTTGCGCGTGATGGATGGCACGCCGGGAAGCGTGCTGCCGGTAGCGGTCGGTGGGATATCCGTCGCAACATTCGGCAGTCGCGCCGACGATACGGAAGACGTAGTCGTTCCCACCTCAACGTTTGGCGATGGTTGCGGCAAAGGTGTCGACGTGGGCGCGCGCTCTGTTGAGGCAGGCACAAGCGGCGCCAAGGATGCAGCAGCCTTTGTCGCGGCTGTTTCAGCCGCGCGACTGTTGCGAATGGAAACGGCCATGTAACCAATGAAAAACAGATACGAACTGGCCGCGAAGATCGCGATGTTGCGAACGAACTTCGGGTTGAGAGACGGAACCGTTGAACGCGCGCGTGCAGTACCGCGGTTTGACGGGATGGCGTTTGTAGCTCGCGTGTTCGCGCGCTTCTGTGCTTGGGGCGCGACCGATGGCGCGCGTGTGAAGGTCGGCGTAGGGCGTGCGGATGCGACCGCGGCCGTTTTGATTCCGCCAACCGCGATGTTTGAAATCCCACGCGCTGTGTTCGCATCGCGAGACGCATTCGCTTTGGCTTCGGCCACCTGCGGCGGTGCGATCCGTAGCCACTCCGCGGGAATCGACCCCAAGGCAAACGCCCACGATTCAGCGGCCCAACGCGCCATCTCGGGCTGCACAAATCGTTCGGCGGACCATCGCATGACAAACGGCGATGTCAACGCGTCCCATCGCGCCGACGCGATCGGTTCGGTCGGCAACGCATCCAGCCAGCCACGACGAATCGCTTCGAGCAGCAACTCGGCCAGTGGACGCGCATCGCTACCCGTTTCATCGAGTAGCCGATTGCGAAAAAGCGCCAGCGACGCTGCATCTCGTGCCGGTGGTTCCTGCTGCACGAGTCGCCGCAAGGCATCGCGCATGCGAACGCGTGGATCGACAAAGGGCGTCATTCGAACGCTCGACTACCGGAGCCGCAGAGCTGTGCACGTCGGCTCATTGTGGCAGCCGCTCACCAACGAGTTGTGCGACGGTGGTACACGATTGCGTATGCCCCCAACGAATGATCGCCGCCGTGTTTGTGTTGGTTTCCGCACTAAATCCGGTTTGCGTGAACTGACCGCGCATCTGAAATGTCCAGGTCACACCGTCAGTCGTGCCACGTTGCGGTCCGGCGTCAAAGTAGGCGTCGGCGTCGAGTCTTCCGTTCACCGATCGTGATGCCAATGTAAAGGCAAATGTCCCTGGCACGTGCGTCACGACTTCAGTGGTGCTGGGCGCGCGCGCCAGCGCTTGGGCCACGGTGACGCAACTCGGACTGCCGGTCACGGTGACCGAGCGTTGCGATACGCGATAGCGCCCGCCAACGCCGATGGAGATAAGCTGTGCGCCTGACACCCGTGGTTGCGTTGTGGCGAGCGTGCCAATGTCTGTGATGCCATTGGTAAGGGCGGTGGACAGCGGGCGCGTTGGCGCCGTTGCCGCAGCAACGACTGAGTCGGCAATGGAGCCTCGTTCGATCGCAGGCAACACTGACGCTACCAGCACGCTATCGATTCGACGGGAACGCAAACCCATGAATGCCGCGAAAAAACCGACCACGAGCGCACTGACCATTGTCCCGTATGCGATCCGCTCGACGCGTTGCATCTTGGCGCGCGTCGCCAAGGACATCGGCGCTGTCGTTGTGCGCCATCGCGGCACCAGCGCGCGGGCTGCGGCCGGATGCGGCGACACCCCGGAACCGGGGCTCGGCAGCGTTTTTGTGCGGAGCCGCCGCGCAGCCCTGCCATTGGTCCACGACGGTGGGCGAAGTGGCGTGACCGTTCCGATTCTTGCCGGTACCGGTGGGGCGGCGGTGGCGGGTACCATGCCTACAGCGCGCGTAAACCCTACAGCCTGCCCAGCCGCAACCGTTGCGCCGTGCTCGAGCGACGGGCGCACGACCTGCTCGGGCGCCACTGCGAGCGCTGCGCCCCACGTGTCGACCAACCATCGTGCAACGTCGGATTGCAGATATCGCGTCGCGACAAGTCGATGCACGAGCGGCGCTCGCCGCACATCCCATGGGGTGCGAGCGTCACCAGCGAGCAGGTGCGGTCGCAACAGCGTACCCGATGACAACAGCAAGTCGACCAACGGTCGATGATCACTGCCGCACGCGTCGAGCAGATAATTGCAGAATTGTGCAGGAGTGCTGTCGAGCAGTGCGCCGTGCGCGCGAAACGTGATCGTGAGCGCGGCCGCCGTGCGCGCAAAGGCGTCCTGATCGATCGACACGGTGACGTTCAGTGCAATACGTCAAAGCGCAGCACGCGCATCGGCACTTCATTGCCGATACGAACCGTCAAACCGGGGACGCATTCCAACGACGCGTTCCGTCCGATCTCCGGTCCATCAATCACATGCCACGTGGTCTGGCTCGTATTCACCAACCACCACTTGCCGCCGTGCTGCGCGACGTATCCGCGCGCTTCACGCACCGCGCGTTCGTTGGGCAACACGCCCACCCGCAGGTGCCAGTCGTGCAGTGCAAGATGATGCCACAACACCAGCACATCGCCTTCATCGACGATACCGTGGCCGGTATCCCGCAGGTTTCGCGCGACAAGCACTGGCGCGCTCACTCGCTCTTCGCCACGCATCGAAGACATCGGCAGGCCAGGGCCCAGCAGCGTCCAATGTCCTGAAGGCAACGGATAGACGAGTTGCATCGTACGATAGAGCGCCAGCTCCCATTCGGCAGCGTCGGCGCGTCGCGCCGGATCGTGCAGCCCCTCGACGAAGGTTTGCGTGAAGCACCGCGCCAAATACGGGCCCAGTCGTGTGAAGGGAATCTGGATCGGCTGGACAGGAGGATTCTGCTTGTCAGTCGGATGCTCGACGAAGAGCGCGCGCGCCCCCATCGAAAGCTGCTCGTCTTCTTCGGCGGAACGCGTGCTGTTGACGCGCTTTCCCTGCAGGGGATGACGCTGCAGCAGCAGTTCATACAGCAGCACCGCGAGGGCGTGCTTGTCGGTCGCGATCGACGGCTGCGCCTTGTTGGCCAGCACTTCGGGCGCGATGTATCCGGGCGTGCCAAGTACTGATGGCGGCGCCACGCCAGGTACAACCAATGAGTCGATGTCGATGATGCACGCTTCGCCGCCTTTCGGATCGACGAGCACATTCTTGTTCGACAGATCGGCGTGCGCGAGTCCGGCCATGTGCAGGCGTCGTACGGCGCGCGCGAGGCGTACGCTGATCTGCAATCGCGTCAACAGAGTTCCGGCTTCAGCGGCGGGGACAAAGCGCGACGCCTTGCCGCCGGAGAACCAGCGCACTTCCTTCTCCTGCCGCGTGCCGAAACGATCGGTGAAGTAGAACGTCGGTTTGTACGTCGGCGTTACAACAGCAAGTGGAGGCCACACCAATTGCTGCTTGCGCGCAAACTCGAGCGGGATTGCGTTGGTGCCATCGACCATGCCGGTCGGCCAGCAGAAGTACGGGGTCCAATACGCACCGTTGGCGGCGAGCGTGGGGTTGTAGTTGGTGAGAATGCGTGTCAACCGATCAACCCGCTCGCGCCGATCGGAAAGATGCCCATAAAAGAAACCCACGGCATGCTGACGATCGCGCGTCAGAAACACCCGTTTTTCAGCGCCTGTCCCGACCGGTTCGTCCTCGATCTGCAGGACGCGACCGTCGGTCAGACGGACGGCGACGATACCCATGCGACAAAAAGTGTGCGGTCGTCATTCTCGCCACGTTTCTCGAACGCTAGCCAATCCATTAGTGCGTGCACTGGGTCGGCTGCGTGCAACACAGGGCCACGCAGCGATTGCGTCACTCCAGCGGCGAC
>JAYUWD010000299.1:0-4506 GCA_043753735.1 Gemmatimonadaceae bacterium | reverse complement strand
TGGGTAACCGGGATCGGAGGTGACGGATCGGGGATCGAGGATGGAAAATCGGGGGCAATCGATCGGGGTTAGCGAACCGGGGCGAGGATTTGCGACTGGGGGAAACTGCAATTGATGCGGGCGACGGAGAGGCTGGGCAGCAAGCGATGCAGCGAGCGGCAAAAGCATGGTGAGGACGAGCAGCAGCGCGGCGCCCCAATGCAGACGTGGCGAGATAGCGCTGGCCATCGAGCCCACCGGCTCACTCGACATCGCGCGCCCACGACAGCGCCGCGCGGACCGCCCGACGCCATTCCCTGTGGCCCGTGTGGGCGTCGATCTGCCCTGAGCCGGGGGCAAATCGTTTGAAAGTTCGCGCCGTGAGAAACTCGTCGGCATTTGCCCACACGCCGGCGGCAATGCCCGCCAGCCCTGCCGCGCCCAGTGCGGTGGTGTCGATGATATCTGGTCGCTCGACGGGAACACCGAGTACGTCAGCCTGAAATTGCATCAGCCAGTCATTGCTGCTGGCGCCGCCGTCGACGCGCAACCGATCGAATGGAACGCCGCCGTTCGTGCGCATCTCGCCCAACACATCGCGCGTGGAGTAGGCCATCGCTTCCAGCGCCGCACGGGCGAAATGCGCGCGCGTCGTACCGCGGGTGAGCCCGACGATTGTTCCTCGTGCGTGCGGCTCCCAGTCGGGCGCGCCCAGTCCGACAAGTGCCGGTACGAAATAGACGCCGTCGTTGGAAACGAGTGATCGTGCAAGTGCTTCCGTCTCTGACGCCGTTGCAATGAGTCCGAGGCCGTCACGAAGCCATTGCACTGCCGCACCGGCAATGAAGATTGCGGCCTCGAGTGCAAAGACGGGCTTTCCCTGTTCATCACAGGCGATCGTGGTGAGCAGCCCCTGCCCGCCTACTGGGCGGCGCGCGCCGGTGTTGAGCAACAGGAAGGCGCCCGTTCCGTACGTGTTCTTGCCACCACCAGCGTGCCAACCGCCCTGACCAAAGAGAGCGGCCTGTTGATCGCCCGCAACGCCGTAAATCGGGAGCGCGAGACCGACGTGAGTGGCCAGTGCGGTTCCAAATACGCCGCTCGACGCGCGCACTTCGGGAAGCAATGCTTTCGGCACCCCGAACAGGGCGAGCAACTCATCATTCCACCCGCGGTCGTCGATGTCGTACAGCATTGTGCGAGACGCATTGGTGTGATCCGTCGCGTGCACCCGTCCACCGGTGAGGTGCCAGATCAACCACGAGTCGATCGTGCCCGCGGCAAGCTCACCGCGATCGGCGCGCGCACGATTGTCCGATTGCGCCAGCAACCACTCGAGCTTTGTCGCACTGAAATACGGATCGATGACGAGCCCCGTGCGTCGCGCAATCAACGCTGCGCTCGGCGCCAGCTCCTTACAACGCGCGGCGGTGCGTCGGTCCTGCCAGACGATGGCGCGGTGCACGGCCCGGCCGGTTGCGCGATCCCAGAGCACGATCGTTTCGCGCTGATTCGTGATCCCGATCGCGACTGGGATATCGCCTCCACGCGCAATGGCATCAGCGACCGCTTCGCGCGCGGCGGCCAACGTTTGATCGAGTATTTCGTGCGCGTCATGCTCGACCCACCCCGGCGCCGGATAGTGCTGGCTGATCTCGCGATACCCTCGACCTGTTACCCGTCCAGCGGCATTCACGACAAGACACGTCGTGCCTGTCGTCCCCTGATCAATGGCGAGAATCGCAGTCATGGAGTCACCTGAAGTTCGCGGAGTGGCGGTCGTTGAGATACAAGCTGCAGTTGACGGGATGGGTATCGCATCCGCATTGGTGTTTTATGTACTTCACCTACGACCCATTAGCCGACGAGAATGGCGGTTGAATGAGACCGCGATCAGTGATGTAGCCAGTCACGAGCGACGTGGGCGTGACATCGAACGCGGGATTCCATACGGCGACGCCGGCTGGGAGTTCGCCCAGTTCCTCGGCATGACGGTGTTCGATCTGTATACTGGCGCCGGTGAGCGTATCGGAATCGATGCTGCTCCACGGAGCGGCGACGTAGAACGGCACATCATGAGCCTGTGCCGCGAGTGCGACAGCATAAGTGCCGATCTTGTTTGCAAAGTCGCCGTTGGCCGCAATCCGATCGGCGCCAACGATCACCAGATCAATGATCCCTGAGCGCAGCAACGAGGCCGAGGCACCGTCAGGAAGCACGGTTACGTGCACGCCAGCGCGCTGCAGCTCCCACGCGGTGAGTCGCGCGCCTTGGCGCAACGGCCGCGTTTCGTCTGCGTACACGCGCACCCGTCGCCCCGCCGCGTGCGCGGTGTAGATCGGCGCGAGCGCCGTCCCGATCCCCGCCGTTGCGAGCGCGCCAGCGTTGCAGTGCGTGAGGACGCAGGCATCTTCGGGAATCAACTCGACGCCGTGTGCACCGATCGCCTCGCACATGGCGATATCTTCGCGCAAGATCGCGTCGGCTTCCGCTTTCAACGCGCTCGGCAACTCAGCGTCGCTCACCGCAGCGGCGCGTGCCAGGAGTCGATTGACGGCCCACGCCAGATTGACCGCTGTGGGACGTGAGGCGATCAGCCGCGCGGCAAAGGCTGGAAGAAGCGCGCGCTGCGCTTCCGTTGCGCTGCTCGCTTCATCCAGTGCGACGGTCAAGCCAATCGCCGCGGCAACGCCAATCGCCGGCGCCCCACGGACGGCCAACGTCCGGATGGCGTCGATAACGTCGTCGAGCGCGCGCAGTTCGCGCACGACCTCTTCGCTTGGCAACAATCGCTGATCGATGATGCGAAGCGATCGGCGATCGCGGGACCATGTGACAGCTTGGATGGGGAGCACGGGGCGAAGGTAATCGGCGCGGGGGGGAAGTGCTTAACTTGGAGCGTCGGGGATCGGGAATCGGGGCTCGGGACGCCACACAGTGCCCCCGAGTTTTGTTGCCCAAGCACCCGAACACGTCTGTTTCCCCTCGTCCCCGCTCCCCCTCCCCAATGTCCTACCACTTCCTGACCTTCGCCGTCGCCGACAGGATTGCGACCATCACCGTCAATCGGCCTGACAAGCTCAACGCGCTCAACGATGCGACGATCGCGGAGCTTGGCGTGGCAATTGACGAGGCACGTAGTCGGGACGACGTCGGCGGTGTGGTGCTCACCGGCGCCGGACGGTCGTTTGTGGCAGGCGCAGACATTTCAGAGCTGGAAAGTCAAACACCGCTGCAAGCAGTAACGCGTTCGCGGGCGGGACAGGTCATCTTTCGCCGCTTTGAAACCTCGCCAAAGCCGACCATCGCAATGATCAACGGCTTCGCACTCGGCGGCGGTTGCGAGTTGGCCATGTCTTGTCACCTGCGCATCGCCAGCGAGTTTGCGAAGCTTGGCCAACCGGAAGTGAAGCTGGGGATCGTTCCTGGGTATGGAGGTACGCAACGCCTTCCACGATTGATTGGACGTGGTGCCGCACTTCGCCTGCTTCTCACCGGCGAAATGATCAACGCGGCTGAAGCGTTCCGGCTTGGACTGGTCGATCAGGTCGTGCCCGCAGACACTCTGCTCGAAACCACGACGACACTGATGCGCGCAATGCTTGTCAACGCACCGCTTGCACTCGCGGGTTGCATTGAAGCCGTTGACCGTGGACTTCCCCTTTCCATTGACGAAGGCTGCCGTCTGGAGTCGGATCAATTCGGCACGCTGGCAAGCACAAGTGACATGCGCGAAGGGATGCGCGCGTTCCTCGAGAAGCGTGCACCGACGTTCACTGGCCGGTGATCGCGACCATGCCACGAATTCGCGCGCGTCTCATCGTTCGCTGAGCGCACCCGCATGCTGGCGCGACTCGTCGCACGCGATTTCCGCAACTTCGCGCATCTCGACATCACCATCCCGGAAAGTGGCTTGGCCATCGTGGGGGAGAACGGTCACGGCAAGACCAATCTGCTGGAAGCGGTTGCCTATCTTTCACTGCTTCGATCGCAGCGTGGTGCGCGCGATGCCGACGTTATTCGCTTCGGGGCCAACGTCTTTCATATTCGCGCCGAATTGAACGGACCAAGCCTGTTCAACAGTGTCACCGTTGGATACGAACGCCCGTCGAAAAAGAAACGTGCGTCGCTCGATGGTGTGGACCAGTCTCGACTAACGTCGGCGTTAGGCGCGCTTCCGTCAGTCTGTTTTTCCCCTGCCGATGTCACGCTCGTTGCGGGCGGCCCCGGAGAACGTCGTCGCTATCTTGATGTTGCACTCGCGATTTCGTCACGTAGCTATCTGCAGGCATTGCAGCAGTATCGCGCGGCACTCCTTCGCCGGAACGCTGCTCTACGCACCGCGCAACGCGACGGCCCGAGCGGGTCCAGCGCACATGACGCGCGCGTGAGTGTCTGGGAGCCGGCGCTCGCCGAACATGGCGGAGTGGTCGTTGCACTGCGGCAAGCCTTTGTACGACACCACTCGGCGCAGTTCACGCGGATTGCCGAAGCGATCGGCGAACGGCTCCCGGTGAGCATGCGCTA
>JAYUWD010000298.1:0-4512 GCA_043753735.1 Gemmatimonadaceae bacterium | reverse complement strand
GTTGCTTGCGCAATTGGGTCATGAATTCGGCGAGGCTCTGCCCCGGATTCATGCGCGCGAGTTGCGCGTGATGCAGCGACTTGCCGGCGTTCTTGAGTCGAATGGTCACCAGTCCAGCCGGCGCGGTTGCCGGAACCTTGAAGGCGAAATCCATCGCTTCGATCGTCACGACCGGAGCGGTCGTCGTAGCCGCTTTCGCGGGACGGGTAGCGGGCTTCGCTTGCGCAGCAAGGGAGGACGAGCTGATCGCAACCATCGCGCCGAAGCGCGACAACCAATGCGAGGTAGGCATAAGAGGGGCTGGGCTGAAGGGAGCACTCGGAGCTTCGGTTTGCAGCTGCCTCCTGATAATGTCGCCGTTGGACGGTTGGCGATAGCACTCAGCCGCGATGAGTCTATTCCTCGCTCGCGTGCCCCGTCATATCGTGGCCGAGTGCGCGCAACTTGAGCGCCATGTCCTTCTTCTCAACCGACTTGTTGTACGCTTCGACGGGCTCGACCAGACCGTTCTTCACGAGATTGAGCAAGGCATCGTTCAGCGTCTCCATGCCAAGTTTTTTCTGCGTCTGAATGATGTTGTTGATCTGGACCGTCTTGCCTTCACGGATCATCGAGCTCACCGCTTTGTTCACCAACAGGATCTCGCGCGCAGCGACACGGCCGCCGCCGATCTTCCGGCACAACGTCTGCGAAATGACGCCCTTCAACGACTCGGCGAGCATCACCTTGATCTGGTCCTGACGATCGGCGGGAAACTGGTCGACGATGCGATTGATCGTCGAGGCGGCAGTCGAAGTGTGCAGCGTGCCAAAAACGAGGTGTCCCGTCTCCGCCGTCTCGAGTGCGATGGCGATCGTTTCGAGGTCGCGCAGCTCGCCAACCATGATGATGTCGGGATCTTCGCGCAGCGCGGCGCGCAGTGCGCTCTTGAACGACTGGGTGTGCACCCCCACCTGACGCTGGGTGATAAGACATTTTTTGCTCTGGTGCACAAACTCGATCGGATCCTCGATCGTGATGATGTGATCCTGTCGCGAGCGATTGACCAGATCGATCAGCGCGCACAGCGTTGTGGATTTGCCTGAACCCGTCGGGCCGGTCACCAGCACGAGCCCCTTGGTGAGGTTGCACAGCTGTTGCACCTCGGCGGTCACACCCATCTGCTCAACGGTGACCGTCTCACTCGCGATCGTGCGGGTCACGGACGCGACACCGTTGCGATCCTTGAAGACATTCACCCGGTAGCGCGACAGCCCGCTGATTTCGTGTGCGAAGTCGGTATCCCATTGCGCGTCGAATTCAGCCTTGTTCTTCTCCGGCATCACCGACAGGAGCATCGCCAGCAGGGTGGGCTCGTCGAGGACCGCCTCGTCTTGCATGCGAACCAGATCGCCTCCGGTACGGAGAATGGGAGGCTCGCCGATGCGCAGGTGCAGATCGGCGGCTTTGCGCGCCACCTGCATGCGCAGCAAGCGCTCCATGGCCGCCTTTGCGTCCGCTTCCGTGGCAAAGGGGCCGAGCGATTCATCGGTCGCCCGACGGCGCCACGCGCTCCGCTCTCCGCTTGCTTCCGACGTCACCTGCACCGTCGTGCTTTGCGCGGCTTGGCGCTCCGGTTCACCGGAGGTTGTGGCGATGGTTGCGGGAGAAGCCGCATTCGTCGGCGATTCAGTCGCAGTTGGCGCAGAGAACGACATCGGCGCAACATCCGCGCGTCGAACCGAGATCCTGAGCGTTGGCGACGCCGTATCCTGCGTGAAGACATAGCTCTGCCCATTGAGCGCATACTGCACACGCACATTTGCACCGGCATTCACCGACGCGCGATCCGCCGGGGATGCCACTTCCGCAACGAGCGCCAGCAGTTGCTGGCGATTCAGCAGCTGCTGCGTGACCGCTTGCGTCCCGGCCGGGGTCACACAGCGGATGGGCGCATCCGCCTCCAACACGACTTCACTGGCCGCACCACCATCGAGGCGCAGGAGAACACGATCAAGTTGTGGCATGGCGGAGTGAGAGGCGCATCAATGGCGGTTCAAGGGCACTGACTTTCAGACGAACGGTCTCGGCATTCGGTCAATTACCCCTGAATGTCCCGGAGGGGCGCGCCAAGGCGACCTCTGGAAAGCGCGCTATGCGTCCGGCCCACTAGTCGTAGCTGAACTCTGCGCTGACCAATCGTCGCGCGTCACCGGGGCGCGTGCGCACCACGATCGTTTCGTTGTTCACGCGTGCGACCACGCGGCGCGACTGCGAGCCGCGGAACCATTTGATGGCTCGATCGATGGTCGGTACGCCGACGGGAATGCCGGTCGCCGCCACGCCATCGAAGTGCACGGTGTCGCGCCCCGCACCCAAATAACCGCGCGGACGGATAATCAACACGCTTGCGCTGTCCCCTGGCCTCGACAGCGGCGCGGGCAGACGAAAATTCACGTAGCGACTGCCGCGTGGAAACGCGGAGCGAAACACGTCGAGAATGACGGCGCTGTCGTGCGGCACGATTTCGAATTCATAGGTCGACGTGGGTTTTGCGCGGAACGGTCCCCAATGCCCGTCGTAACTGGTCACACGTTGATGCACCGGCGATCCGATGCGTTCACCACTCACGCGATCGACCTCGTACACGGTCACCGTGGCACCAGCGAGTGGCAGGTTGGTCGGAGCACCACTCACATTTGCGCTGATCATTCCATCAAGTTCGGCGGCGCTGTCGGGAAGAATCTCGACGCGTTCCGGCGGCCGGCCGGTGATGAACTCGAACTGCGCGCGGAACGATGACGGTGCGAAGGCGGTCTCCCGATGATCAGTGCCGGGGAGCACCACATCCTTTGCCCCGCGCAATGCCGGCCCTGTCGCATCCACGTTGGTGCGCATCGGCGCGGTACCGCCACCTCGCAGCTCGGCTTGCGCGTACTTGTCGCCGTGATCGGATCGGAGCGTGAGATACTGGACGCCGAGCACGACCTCGTCACCAGCATTGAGCGACTTGAGATAGCTCCCTGCGCCATTGAACTCGTTGTCGGGTTGGATGCCGGCTAGCGCAAACACACCGTGATTGGGAGTTCCGCCCGTAATCACATGGGAAACATGAGCCGCACCGCCACCGAAGCGCACGTAGTTTCGGATGGTCATCCCGCCCCGCGAGCTTCCCACAAGCGCTACTTTGGTTGCACCCGTGCGTAATAACACCCGCGTCACAAACGCGGCCAGCGCGGCGGTCTGATCCTCCGGGCTCGAGCGGTTTTCTTCCGGCCGGCTGATACTCCCCTGCGCGAGCGGATTCGGCAGGTCGATCGCGAACAGGCGCGACGGATCGTAGCCGTTACTTTCGAAGCGCCAGAGGGTCGTGTCCCAAAGCCCCGCGTGGTCGCCGTTCCCGTGCACGAAGATGACGGGGACTGGCGGAACGCTCCGCTGGGCGTGAGCCTCCATTGGCGCAGCGAGCGTGGCTACCAGTGTAAACACGGCGACCGTCCGAGGCACTTTCATGGCATTTTGACCTTGTGGCGGAAACTTTCCAGGATCATGGTTGGTATGCGTAGAAGTTGGCGACTCTAGTTCGCTCTGCGCTATCCCACCTGCCCCTCGCGAGGCAAGCAATGAACACCCGAATGGCTGTGATGGTGGCCTGTGTGCTGACGGCCCCCACCGCGCTCCACGCGCAATCAAGTGGCAACGGCTATTTGTTTGGCCGACCGCATGTGACGTTCACGCTTCGTGGCGGATTCGCGAGCCCCACCGCCCGCAGTGACGTTTTTGATTTTTCATCCAAGCAACTGACCGTCGGCAAAGGCGATTTTGGGAGTGCGGCCGTTGGTGCGGATCTTGGCGTGCGCGTCAGCGATCGGCTCGACGTGCAGTTCGGCGTCGCCTCAATGGGTCGCAACGTCGCCTCGGAGTTCCGTAATTGGGTCGACAACAACGACAAGCCGATTCAGCAGCGTACCACGTTTCGTCGCCTTCCGGTAACGGCGGGCCTCAAGTATTCCCTCTCTTCGCCGGGTCGCTCGTTGAGCCGGCTGGCTTGGGTGCCGTCCAAGTTCACGCCGTACGTCGCCGCCGGTGGCGGCGCAATGTGGTATAGTTTCAAGCAGGCGGGCGATTTCGTGGACTTCAAGACGCTCAAGGTATTCCGCTCCGATCTCAGCTCCTCGTCGTGGACGCCGATGGCCTACGGCTCCGGCGGGATAGACTATTCGCTTTCGCCGCATTTGAGTCTGACAACCGAGGCGCGCTACGATTATGCGCGCGCCACGATGAACAAGTCATTTGAAGGGTTCAACCGGATCGATCTTTCGGGGCTCTCCGCCAATGTTGGCCTCACCGTTCGCTTCTAGGAGACACGCCATGCGTTCATTTCACAATCTCCGCTCCTCACCGCTTGCGCGACTGTTCGCGCTCGGAGTCGGTGCGGCCAGTCTGACCAGTGCGCTTTCAGCGCAACCGGTCGACGCACGCTGGAGTCCATGGTTGGGTTGTTGGGCACCGCAGACGGCGGCCCCGGGATCA
>JAYUWD010000297.1:0-4514 GCA_043753735.1 Gemmatimonadaceae bacterium | reverse complement strand
GGGCCACCAGGAGCTGCGAGCAGTGGGGATGACATCTGTCGCTCCCGGTGCGCGTGATGTGGAATTGCTGCGGGCGATGGCGCACCGCATTGATCAGCAGGACCCTGGGGCGTTCAACAACCTCGGAGTCCTCTATCACAGCAAGGGACTTCACGCCGACGCCGTCGAAGCGTTTCTCTGTGCGGTTGCACTCGATCCGCGCATGCGTACTGCTGCGCGCAATCTCGAGATCGCAGCCGCACACGACGGCGCATGTGACGAGCGTCTGGCCGGTCTTGCGGCGCGACTTGAAGCGGATCCGGATGACGATGACGCACGCCGCGAACGTGCGCGCCTGCTGCGACTAATCGGGCGTCATGCCGAAGCGGCGCAGCAACTCGATGCCCTGATCGCGGCCGACCCCGATGATGCCGCTTCGCTCTTTGAACGTGGCCAGATCGAACAGCGCGCCGGTGACCTGCGTCGCGCGCAGCGTTGGTTCGAGCGCGCCGTCAATGCAGCGCCAGCCGATCCGATTTCGATGCTGCACCTCGCGGAAGTGTTGTATCAGCGCGGACAGAACGAGCAAGCCCTCGAAGTATTGATGCAGTTGCTGGCTCAGTGTCCGACGATCGCTGAAGCGCATCTACTTCACGGTTTCGTGCTGGGTGACATGGGTCGTCATGAGGCGGCGCGCGCGGCCGCACAGCAGGCGGCGTCGCTCAATCCTGCACTGCAGACCCTCCAGGCAGATCTCTCTCTCGACGAAAGTGGCGCCGGCGCTACACCATCCCGTGCGCGAAGCAGCGTGGAGCCCGAAGGTGCGCTGGCTCACTACGGGCTGGGCATGGCTTTCAGACAACGTGGCTATTTCGACGAAGCGCGGCGCGAGTTCGAACGCGCGCTGGCACAGGGCGAAGATGCGCGGCTCGCGCGTCATGCGATCGCGGAGCTGGATCTCGTTGGTGGACAGTCGGCCGCAGCGAAAGCAACGTATGAGCAGTTGCTGGCGGATCACAACGATCATCCGCGGTACTGGAACGAGCATGGCGTCTCGCTGCATCAGGCAGGCGACGTTGAAGGCGCGGCGGACAGCTATCGTCGCGCGTTGCGGGCAGACCCAAAATACGCGCTTGCCTACAACAATCTCGCCGTTGCGCTCTCCGATCTTGGCGAGGCGTCCGCTGCGCGCGAAGCACTCGTGCGCGCCACCGATCTCGAGCCGACGCGTGCACGCCCGCGGCTGAACCTCGCCCGCTGGTATGTGCGGCATCGTGATCTGTTGGCTGCGCTCACGCTGTTGCGCGAGCTCGTTGCTTTTCAGCCAAACGACGCAGACGCGTGGCACGACATGGGAGTTGTGCTGCAGTTGCTCCATCGTCCGGATGAAGCGCGCGACGCATTTTCCCGTGCCATCGACAAACGCCCTGATCACGCCGAGGCGCGCTATGCGTTGGCGCAGGTGCTCGGCGCACTTGGCGACGAAGACGGCGCGCTGCGTGAAACGCAGCATGCCCTCGGACTGGCTCCCGTGCGCATGGAATCGCGTCTGACGGTCGGAATCGATTTTCAGTACGAGTGCCCTGAAGCAGCTGCCTTTCTCGATCTGCTTGCGGTGCGAGCGCATGAGCCGCTCACGGGCGTGTCGCTGAATATTGAAGACGTTGCCGAGATGTTGCGGGAGCAAGCCCCGTTTGTTGTTCCAGTGTCCGATGACAGCGGAGTTTCCGTTGATCGGCTGTGCGACAATGCGGACGCCTTTGCGTCGCGCGGCATTCACGGCGAAGCACTCGAGCGATACTCGGCGGCCCGTGTCGAAAGCGAAGCAACCGGGGTCGACGGCGCGCGCGAGCACGATGCTCGGTGGCGTCGCGCCGCGATTGGTGAGGCTCGCTCCAACTGCCTGCTTGGGCAGGGACACCTTTCGTTGAGCGTACTCCGAGCCTTGGCCACAGCAGCTCCCAATGATACCGAAGTCATCGCACTCTTCGCGAGCAGCGCGGCGAATGCGGCGCGCGAGGGTCGTGCTCCCGCCCAAGTCGCGCCGATCCTGATGCGCCGACTGTTGCGCATGGACTCCGCAAGCGCCGCTCTGTTGCACTTCGTCGGTGATGCCGCCCTCTTCATTGAAGACGAGAGCACGGCGCTGGCCTTTTATCGGCGCGCACTCGCGATCGATCCGTCCCGCCCGACGCCTCGCGTCGCGATTGCGCGCATTCTGCGCATTCGCGGTGATCTGCAGGCTGCACGTCTCGAGCTGCTGGCCGCACTCGCGACGGCACCGTCGTTGCGCGAAGGCGTGCTCGAACTCGCGCGCGTGTCACTTGCAGCGGGTTCACCGGTAGACGGACTGCGCGCCCTGACGAAGCACTTGTCCGCCGTCCCAACCGATCTGGAAGCGCTGGTGTTGTTGGTCGAATTGCTGATCGGACTCGATCGAGACGATGACGCGCGAGTAGCGGTGCTGCGCGTGCTAAGACACGATCGCCATAACGCAGCTGCGCTCTGGTTCGAAGGTGTCCTGTTCGTTCGTCAGGCCCGAATGCGCGACGCGGTCGAACGCTGGCGCCGAGTACAGGCGTCAGGCGAATCTGCGTATGCGTTGCGCGCCGAGAAGGCGCTCGCTCGCGCCGCCTCGCGACTCCAGTTCGATGACGCGCTCCCTGAAGCCACGTCTGCCATCGTGCCCACCACAGCGCACTTCAAGCGTGCGTCATGAGTACTCACGTGGGCTTTGGAACGAGCGTCGCATGAGTCTCGAAGGCCGCATACGGGATCTCGGGTTGCCCGAGGTCTACCAACTTCTCGGCTCCAGTCGCAAGAGCGGCACGTTGCGCGTGAACGCACCCCTGCAAGCGCACGCGGCCGAAGTACGCTTTGTGCAGGGAATGATTGCCGATGCCGCGCAGTGGCCGCTCGATCTCACCGGCGTGGACACCGTGCCCGATCGACCGACCCCGACCAGCGCCGACGCGCGGGCGATCGAGGCCGTCGTGCTTGATCTCCTCACCTGGCGTGAAGGTGAGTTTCGCTTCGTTGTCGAAAGGGTTGGAGTTCGCTCGGCAAGTCCAGTACGGCTGAACGTTGGCGCACTGCTTGTCGAAGCGGCGCACCGCTCTGAAGTGTGGGACCGCGTGCGCGGTCGCGTGTTCAACGATCACGTCGTCCCCGCCTTTGTTGACATCGACCCGCAACAGCTCCCGCATCTGCGACTGGTTCCGCAAGAGTGGGAAGTGCTCACGCGCGTCGATGGCCGTCGCGATCTCACCGAACTCGCCGAGGTACTTGGACGACAGCTTCTCGACGTTGCCGAGATTGTGCACACGCTTATCGGTGCGGGCGTTTTGGCGCTTCGTGACAGTGCGGCCATGCCGCGTCGACATCCAACACCACCGGCGCAGCAGGCGCTCGACATATGGGTCCCGTCCGCCGCAGAGCTTGCAAGCGGGGAGGAGAACTCGGAGGATGACGATCTGCTCTTCGATCCGATCGCCAGTGACATGGACCAAGCCGCGTCGACGTTCAAAGTTCCCGATGAGAATGCGGTTGCCTCGGCCGCTCCTGAACAGTCCCTCGCGCAGGGGGAAGCCCGTCGGTCGGTGACCGACACGGATGCAGCGTCACTGTGCGAGCGGGGAGACAGTGCAGCCCGCCGTGGTGACCTGGCCGGTGCGTTGACGTGGTGGAGCGCTGCACTTCGGACGGATGCGGCTGCGGTCGACGCAGATCGAATTCGCGAATCCATCGCACTCGCGGCGCGACTGCACGCACTGCTACATCCGACGCCGCGCAGCTGACCGCGGGCGGTGGGCGGGACGAGTGACTGCAATCGGGTGCAGGCATCTCACAACGCAATCCAGTAAACAAAGAGGGCCGGAAGCGCGGCGCTCGTGGCGAGAAGAGGAGCGGGCATATGCCCATCGTAGATCATGCCACGCGGCTGATCACCTGCAAGTTGGTCTATTACGGACCGGGCCGGTCAGGCAAGACAACGAACCTCACCTACCTGCACTCGGCGCTGCCGGGTGAACAGGTTGGCTCGCTCACATCCCTCGCCACGCGTCGCGACCGTACGCTCTTCTTCGACTATCTGCCGGTCGACCTCGGCACTGTTGGCGCGTACAAGGTGCGCTTTCAGCTCTACACCGTGCCAGGGCAGCCATACTACCGCGCGATTCGCCAACTCGTGCTGCAAGGCGCAGACGGCGTTGCATTCGTCGCGGACAGCCAGCGCCATCGTTGGGAAGACAACATCGACAGCATGCAGGATCTGCACGCCAATCTCGCCGAGCACGGTATCGATGCGCGCGTGCTGCCGATGGTGCTTCAATACAACAAGCAGGACCTGCCGGCGTCGCTCGCCGCGAGCGTCGACGAGCTGTCGATCGCGCTCAACTTCCGCGCGGTTCCCGAATTTGCCGCCGACGCACCGCGCGGGATTGGGGTGTTCGACACATTGCGCTCGCTCGGCATGCGCGTATTGCGTCGCCTTGGCGCAGAAGACGCAGCCAACGTCGCCGCTGCGGACGCAGCAG
>JAYUWD010000296.1:0-13645 GCA_043753735.1 Gemmatimonadaceae bacterium | reverse complement strand
AGGGCGGGGACCATCTTCTCGATATCCCGCTCAATGATGCCGCGTCCGGCGTGCGTCGCGCCTGTCGCGTGGCCGGCCATCCACTCCCGATCCTCGCGGACATCGATCAAACGTGCCGTCGGGTCGGCGGCGAGCGCGGTCAGCGTCTCCGCGACCGTAACCTCGTGTACGTCCTGACGCCGAGCCTCAACGTGGGCGAGGAATCCGGGGGAATGATCCATGACGCGCGGGGCAGAGGAAATTGAATGAGCAGCGGAAAAAGTATGGAGAAGGTGGCTCTTCGCGTGGCGCTACGGAATCCCGAACGGCCCCGGCTTGAATGAATGCGCCTTCTCGTTTCGGGCTGTGTGCGCCTTCCGTGCGGCGAGCACGGGCCGTAGCATACCCGCGCCTGCCTACCTCCCGCTGGACACTCCCCGGAGCATTGAATGACGGTTGCGTCACGCTTGGCCCTCCTTCTCCTGCCACTCGGCATTTTGCCGCTCTCCTCCTCAGCTGCGCAGGGCGGTTCTGCAAAATCCGCCAGGGCGGTCGCTCCGTCGGGGTGGCACTCGCTCTTCGACGGGAAAACCACGAAGGGTTGGCACGGCTTCAAGACGCCGGGGGAAATGTCTCCAGGATGGACGGTCGAAGATGGCGCGATCACGCGCTCCGGCCCGGCAGAAGACATTGTGACGGACAAGATGTACGCGGACTTCGAGTTGCATCTCGACTGGAAGATTTCCGCGAAGGGCAACAGCGGCATCATCTATCGCATCGATCCGAAATCCGAAGTCACGTACATGAGTGGCCCGGAGATGCAGGTGCTTGATGATGATGGACATCCAGATGGCAAATCGACGCTGACATCCGCGGGCGCCGACTACGGGCTCTATCCGGCGCCGCGCGGCGTCGTAAAGGCGGTCGGCGAGTGGAACAGCGTTCGACTGATCGTGAACGGCAACCACGTCGAGCATTGGCTGAATGGAACGAAGGTCGTCGAGTACGAACTGGGGTCGACTGATTGGGCCGCAAAAGTGAAGGCGAGCAAGTTTGCCGCCTGGCCCGGATACGGAAAAGCGAAAGCCGGCTACATCGGTTTGCAAGAGCATGGCGCGCGCGTTTGGTACCGCAACATTCGCATCAAGGAGCTTCCGTGATGGGCACGAAGGGCAAGTTGTCCATCATGATGTTTCTGCAGTATTTCGTCTGGGGTTCCTGGTTTGTCACCATGGGCACCTACCTTGGCCAGACGCTCCATTTCTCCGGGGTGCAGATCGGCAGTGCCTACGGCGCGACCGCGATTGCGGCGATCGTGTCACCCTTCTTCATGGGAGTCGTGGCGGATCGGTTCTTTTCGAGCGAAAAGCTGCTCGCGGCGCTGCACCTGACGGGCGCGATCCTGATGTATTTCCTGTCGAAGCAGACGGAGTTCGGCAGCTTCTATCCGCTGCTTCTCGCCTATGCGTTCTGCTACATGCCGACGCTGTCGCTGACGAATTCGATCGCGCTGCACAACGTCAAGAATTCGGCGCGCGACTTTCCGGTCATTCGCGTTTTTGGCACCATCGGCTGGATCGTGGCATCGGGGATTCTCGTGGGGTTCGTGCTGCACGCCGACAAACTCGCACTGCCGATGCAAATCGCCGCTGCAGGATCGGTGGTCCTGGGTTTGTTCTCGCTGATGCTGCCGCACACACCGCCCCGCGCGGCTGGTGCGCCATTCAGTGCGCGCGACGCAATGGGTCTTGATGCGCTGCAGCTGCTCAAGCGCCCGGATTTCACGATTTTCGTGCTGGGATCTTTCCTGCTCTGCATTCCGTTGCAGTTTTATTACGCGTTCGCAAACAACTTCATGAACGAGATCGGCGTGAAAGACGCCGCTGGTATCATGTCGATCGGGCAGGGGTCGGAAATCGTTTTCATGCTGCTCCTGCCGTTTGCGCTCCGAAAGCTGGGCATCAAGTGGATCATGTTGGTGGGCATGCTGGCGTGGGCGCTCCGATATTTGGCTTTCAGCCGCGGTGACGCTGGTTCCGGCATGTGGCTGCTGTACGCGGGAATTCTGCTGCATGGCGTCTGCTACGATTTCTTTTTCGTCGCCGGCCAGATTTACACCGACGAGATCGCAGGTCCCAAGGTACGCGCTGCGGCACAGGGGTTCCTCAACCTCGTCACGAACGGAGTCGGGTATTTCGTTGGCGCGTCCGTGTCAGGGAGCGTCGTCGATCGCTACGCCATTCCTGCGGCAACAGAGGTTGCCCCTTCGCACAACTGGCCTGCAATCTGGATCGTTCCGGCGCTGGGCGCCGTCGCCGTGTTCGTGCTCTTTCTCCTCCTCTTCCGGCCTGCGCCCGTTATCGGCACCGCGGCTGCCGCTCACTGAGAGACCCGCATGCTCACCACCGCCATCGCGCCGCTTCTCGAAGCCTGCTGTAATTCGATTCTTTCGGCGCGCGACGCGCAGGATCTCGGTGCAGGACGTGTCGAATTGTGTGGAGCTGGAACCGGCGGCACCACACCATCACTGGGGCTGATTGCCCGCTGCCGCGACGAATTGTACGTGCCTTTGCACGTGATGATCCGGCCGCACGTGAATGGATTCGTCTACAGTACGGATGACTTTGAAGTGATGAAGAGCGATATCATCGCTGCGCGCGCGCTCGGTGTGGACGGAATTGTCGTGGGCATTCTTCATAGCGACGATACGATCGATGTCGAGCGGATGGCCGAATTGGTCCGGTTGAGTCGTCCGCTGAAGGTGACGTTTCACCGGGCGTTTGATCGCACCCCCGATGCGGGCGAAGCGCTGGATCTGTTGTTGGCGCTTGGCGTCGATTACGTGTTGACGGCAGGACAGGCAGCGACCGCGCTCGACGGCGCAGCACAGCTGCAGGCGCTGCAGCTGCAGGCAGGCAACCGGCTGACGATTCTCGCCGGCGGTGGAGTGCGGGCTCATAACGTGCGTGACGTAGTGGCGCGTTCGGGCGTGCGCGAAGTGCATGCGAATGCGACCGACCCCCAAATCGTGCGCGAGGTCCTGCTCGCGTTGACCGACGCATGACGAGCCGACTGCGCGCGATGCGTTTTCTCACACTGATTGCCTGGCCGCTAACGCTTCACCCGCAGTCGGTCGGTCACAAGCCTGCAACAGCAGCGTCTGCTGATCCGGCCCGCTATTCGGTCATTCCCCGTCCTGATGTACTCATGGCGCGCGCGGGCGCGTACACGGTGCGTGCGTCGACCATCGTGCACGCAGACCCGATGTTTGTCGGCGTCGCGCATCGCTTTGCGCGCGATATTGCCAACCCCACGGGTTTCGATCTTGCGGTGCGCGCGAGTGGCGACGGCGTGGGCGGCATTCGCATGGTGCGTGACCGCACCCTCGCAACCAAAGGCGACGAGGCGTATCGGCTGGATATCACGGCAGCTGGCATTGTTGTGCGCGCCGCCGCGCCAGCGGGCGCGTACTACGCCCTGCAGACCGTGCGACAGTTGCTGCCGTCGGCAATCATGCGTGACGCCCGCGTTCAGAATGTCGCGTGGGCCGTGCCTGCGGTTCACATCGAAGACACGCCGCGCTTTTCGTGGCGCGGCGCACACCTCGATGTGAGTCGCCACTTCATGCCGAAGGAATTCGTCAAGAAATACATCGACCTGCTGGCGTTGCACAAACTCAATCGCTTTCACTGGCACCTCACGGAAGACCAGGGCTGGCGCATCGAGATCAAGAAGTATCCGCGTCTGACCGACATCGGTTCCTGCCGCGACCAGACGCTTGTTGGTTCGTACGTTGCCGATCCGGCCAAACGCATCTTTGATGGCAAGAAGCACTGTGGCTACTACACCCAGGACGACGTGCGCGAGATCGTGGCGTACGCAGCGGAGCGATACATCACCGTCGTGCCCGAGATCGAGATGCCGGGACACGCGCAAGCGGCGATTGCAGCCTATCCGCAACTTGGCGTGCGCCCTGACACGACCGTCAGCGTGCTTGGCGTCTGGGGCATCAGTGAATTCATTCTGAACGCCGACGATAGTACGATCTCGTTCATGCAGGATGTGCTCACCGAAGTCCTCGCCCTCTTCCCTGGCCCGTACATCCACATCGGTGGCGACGAAGCGATCAAGACGCAGTGGAAGGCGAGTCCGCAGATTCAGGCGCGCATCAAACAGCTTGGGCTCAAAGACGAACACGAGTTGCAAAGCTGGTTCATCCGGCAGATGGACGCGTTCCTCACGAAGAAAGGTCGGCGACTGATCGGCTGGGATGAGATACTCGAAGGCGGACTCGCCGAGAATGCGACCGTGATGTCGTGGCGCGGAATGGCTGGCGGAATTGCCGCGGCAAAAGCGGGGCACGATGTGGTGATGGCGCCCGGCAGTCACACGTATTTCGATCACTATCAATCGCTCGACAAGAAGAGCGAACCACTCGCGATCGGCGGGTTCTTGCCGATGGACACGGTTTATTCGTTTGAGCCGGTCCCGGCGATTCTCACACCCGAAGAGGGCAAGCACATACTCGGCGCGCAGGCACAGGTGTGGACGGAGTACATCCAGACGCCGAAGGAGGTGGAATACATGCTGTTGCCGAGACTCAGCGCGTTGGCCGAGGTGATGTGGAGTTCGAAGGCGAACAGGGATTACGCGGATTTCATGGCGCGGATGGTGACGCATGAGCAGAGGCTCATGGCGCTGGATGTGAATTATCGGAAGAATCCGGCGACGACGCTGAGACCGTGACACAGAAGTTTTGAGTTGGCAGGTTGTCTGACGCCGTTGCCTTGCCTCACTCGCCAGCTCGCGGGCCCCTAACCAAGGAATGCCATGAAAGCCGTCGTGTGCAACGCGTGGGGATTGCCCGATACCCTAGTGGTCGAAGAGCACGCCGACCTGGTCGCCGGGCGAGACGACGTGGTGATCGACATCAGGGCGGCGGGTGTCAATTTCCCGGATGTGCTGATCATTCAGGGCAAGTATCAGTTCAAGCCTACCCTGCCCTTCACGCCGGGCAGTGAACTGTCGGGAGTGATCCGTGCCGTGGGTGACCGGGTAACGCAGTGGAAGGTGGGCGACCACGTGATCGCCTTCGTGAATCATGGCGCGTTCGCGGAACAGGTCGTGGTGCCGGCGGCCCATCTGATGCTCATGCCGCCCGGCATGGCATTTGATGTGGCCGCCGCGATCACGCTCACGTACGGCACCAGCCGTCACGCCATCTGCGATCGGGCGCAACTGCAGGCGGGGGAAACGCTGCTGGTGCTCGGGGCCGCCGGTGGCGTGGGCCTCGCCGCCATCGACATCGGCAAGGCGCTGCGCGCGCGCGTGATCGCTGCAGCGTCGAGCGAAGAAAAGTTGGCAGTGTGCCGCGCGCACGGGGCCGATGCCACCATCAACTACGGTACGCACGTGTTGCGCGACGCGATCAAGGCGGCCACCGATGGCAAAGGCCCCGATGTGATCTTCGATCCGGTGGGGGGCGACTACAGCGAAGCCGCGTTTCGATCGATCGCGTGGGGAGGCCGACATCTGGTGGTGGGTTTTGCGGATGGCGAGATCCCCAGGCTGCCACTCAACCTGACGCTGCTCAAGGGCGCGTCGCTGGTGGGGGTGTTTTGGGGGGAATTCGTGAAGCGCGAACCGCAGGCTCACGCGCAGGCGATGCAGCAGTTGATGCGGTGGCTGGCCGACTGTGCGATCCACCCGCACATCTCCGCGCGGTATGCCTTGGCCGACACGTCGCAGGCGTTGAACGATATGGCGGCGCGCCGGGTGACGGGGAAGGTGGTCATCGTGCCGTAGCGCTGCAGCTGGTGCTGCCAGACCCGCGTCTTATTTGGCGCTACCCACCCAACGGCGCCAGGACCATCGCGTCCCGCTTACGCGCGCGAACAGCAGGCAGAGCAGCGGCTTGAGGATCGCTTGGACATCCGAAGACCGCGCTACCGCAAGCCCGGACCGGCACATTGAAACACGCGTTGCCCAGGTTCACCGGGATCTCGGCCTTCGCGCGTGCCGAGGTTGTGTAGATGAGCACGTGCGGCGACCCTTATCAGCCCGCCAACTACCCGCCATCCCATGGCAGGTGTGGAATGCATGATCGCCCGAACTCAGTTGCGTCTTCGGAATCATCGCTGGGCCGACCCGGCGCTCGTACACACGGCGAGTGACGCCCGTGCGCATTGCGACAACTCTGCTTTTGATAGACTGCGTGGGCGGACTGGTCGTCGGAACACTCGTGTTGTTGTTCGCCGAGTGGCTGAGCGCACTGTACGTGCTGCCCGAGGTCCTGCTCGTCACGATGGGCGTTGCAAATCTCGCATAAGGCACGTTCCGCGACCTCGATCTCCCTGGACAATCGCATCAACTGGTATGCCTTGAAGTCTGCCCGGTCGATTGCAGCAAGCGGCTGATCAACCGCCCCTGCTGCTTTCGGTAACTGCGCTTGACGAAAGTGTACGCTTGCAGCAGATGATGTCGCGTCGTCACAGCAAGCCGATGCGCAGGTGCGACGCATGGCGCACCGTCCGAGTGATCTCACGGATGACCATACATTTTCGGTAACATGCATTACCACAACAGGTTAGGTACATACAAATGATATTGCACGCCTCGCTCGAGCGGAGGGATGAGCCCGGTACCAATTTTGCGCCTACCCCTATTGCAAGCAGACGTTCCTTATCCCCCACTTCTGGTTAGCAGAATGAAGAAGATTTTTGTCTCGATCGTGGCCGCGACGTGCATCGCTGGCACCGCCGACGCTCAAGTGCTCACTTTCGAGGGCATTGGCGACAATGCCGCCATCGGTAATTACTACAACGGAGGTGCAGGCCCCAACTACGGCGTCAGCTTCTTCGGGAACGCGCTGAGTCTCGAGTCAAGAGCCGGTGGTTGCGGAGGCAGCGGTAACTTTGCCCTTCAGCCGTCTGGATGCGGAATATTATTCTTCACTAGCGGTGGTTCGACTGGTATGAACCGCGCGGGCGGTTTCACCACCGGCTTTTCCTTGTTCTATACTGCTGCCTTTAATGCGGGTTCGCTCGACGTGTACAGCGGTCTTAACGGAACGGGCAGTGTGCTCGCGTCGCTCAACCTCCCGGTCACCGGAGACGGCAGCGGCAATCCGGCGTGTCTGGGCACGACTTTCTGCCCGTTCTCAGGCGTCGGCGTCACGTTCAGCGGAACGGCCCAATCGATCCTCTTCTCGGGCGTTGCTAACCAGATCGGCTTCGATGACGTCACGTTCGGCAGCAGCACGCCAGGTTCAACCGTCCCAGAGCCGTCTACCTACGCGCTCATGGCCTCAGGACTCGCCGCACTCGGGTTCGCGTCGCGTCGTCGTCGCGCTGCACTCGCGCTGAATCAGGGCTGATCTTCGGGTTCGTCGAAGCACTATGTGCTGTCAGTGGGCGGCTTCCGTATTTGGAAGCCGCCCACTTTGCTTCGTCGCTTGGTGAATCAGCCGACCGCATCTCGCGATGAAATGAAAGTCCGCAGGTGGCGAGCATGACCGGCACGGCCCCCTCCGCAAACTCACCGAAAGCGCGTACGAATCACGCTACCGCAGACAGTTCCCCGCATCGGGAACAAGTTGCTCACGCCGCAATACCCTTACGGCGGTCCCCGCTCCTACACGCGTACACCATGCGGTGCCTTTAACGAGGCTTCCAGTTCCCCTGCGCCACCGCCGGCAAGAACTTGCCCAACCCCCGCGGCGGGAACTGTACCGTCTTCTCGCTCTCGGCGCTCATGTACGCCGCCATCAGCATTTCGACGACGTCGAGTCCATCGTGCCAGGTGAGCAGCGGCTTCTCCTTGCCCATGAAGGCGCGCACGAAATGGCGGTCTTCGGCTTCGTAGCCGTACGCCACGGCTTCGTTGGCGATGACGGGCATCTGGCCGACTTCGGCGTTCTGCTTCTCCACGAGATCTTCGCCCGCTTTGCCCTTCACTTCGCGCGAGAAGAACAGATCGAGCCCAGACTCGAGGGAGTTCCATTTCATCGAGTACTCGGGGCCAAGCAGTTCAGCGCTGAGGCGCAGGCCGGGTCCGATGAAACTCCAACTTGTCGTCGCTTCACCGATCGCGATGCGTCCGTCAGGCGTTTCGAATTCGACGTTCACGCTCGCGTAGTCTTCCGAGGGTGTTTTGGTGTAATCCACGCCCATCGTCTTCTTGAGAATCGCTGCGTATTCCTTGCGCGACCACTTGAGCGACGCGATGTGACCGGTGATGCGCTTCACCTTGAGTGATCGCAACGATTCACCCGGTGGCGTGAGCAGTTGACGGCACACCAACAAAGAGTGGCACATCATGTCGCTAAGTACACCGCCGCCCTGATTCGCGCCGTTCCAGAACCATGGCATGTGCGGGCCACTGTGTTCTTCGGCAGCGCGCGCGAGGTACGGACGACCGGTGGCCGCTGCTCCGCGCTTCCACATCAGGTGGTGGCCCAGCGCCACCTGCGGCGCAAAATACTGATTCTCGAGATAGCCGTGCATGATGCCGGCCTTCTCGACGAGCTTGAGAATGTAGGATGCTTCAGCAACGCCACGACCGAGTGGTTTTTCACAGGCGATGCCCTTGAGTGTTCCCTTTCCCGACGTGACGGCGTCGCAGATCTCCTCGACGTTCTCGATGCGCGCGTGATTTGGGCCGTTGAGCCACAGTGCATCAATGGCCGGATCGGCGACCATGTCGGTGATGCTCTTGTACGGTTTGCATTCACCGACATCGAGCTCACGACAATACTTCGCGGCCGATGCTGCATTCTTTGCGTTCGGGCTCCACACACCGAGAATGTCTGCGTCACGCACGCCCTTCCAGCCCAGCATGTGAAAACGCGCGTTGAAGCCGGAACCGATGAAGCCTACGCCGAGTCGGGATGATGTCATGAGAGGTGCGGTGGTGGGGACGGTCGGAATTTCCGACGGAAAATGTACAGTACGCGTAATCACAAGCCACGGTTATACGGAAATCGCGTGGCGGTTTGGTGCGCGGTCAGTCAATGTCATTGGCACCAGTCGGCATGAACAGCGGACGCGCGAGTCCGCCGGTGTCATCGTAAAAGCGCACGGCGCTCGGCGTGAACGATTTCGCCAGCAGGATGATCTGCCCGGTGTGACCGGAAAAGTGTTCGACGACATGATAGATCGCGGCAAACACCGTCGTTTCGCGTCCCTGAATCGTCCGCGAATCACCAAGGGCGTTCGGATCGAGTGCATCGAGCACGGCGACGACATCACGCAACGTGGCATCCAGCTGGTCGAGCAGCGCGTTCACATTTTCACCGCCCAGCGCTGCAAACTCCTGGTCACGATGGCGACGATCGGGTGCGCCACCAACGCCACTCACGATCCACTGGCGCACATTACCCGTGAGATGGAGCAGCAGGTTGGCGACGCTGTTTGACGATTCGTTGGCGCGCCACCAGAGCCGGTCCGGTGGAACAGTGAGCGCCGCGGCGCGGATCTTGGCCGGGTATTCCACGCCGAGGTAGTGGCGGGAGCGCTCGAGAAAGCGGGTCGCGAGGTGTAAGTCCATGGCCGATCAAGTTGCACGCGGAACCGAGCGCCAGCTACCGGCGGCCCACAGCACGACACTCGTCAATCGGGCGGTGTGGTGCGATACTTCCCATCCCTCCTGCCGCACGAGTCCGCATGACCTACGCCGCAATCACCGGTTGGGGCGCCTGCATGCCCCCGGCCGTTCTCAGCAACGACGACCTTTCCACGTTTCTCGAAACGTCTGACGAATGGATCACGTCGCGCACGGGTATGCGCGAACGTCGCATTTCGCACGTCAGCGCCATCGACCTGTCAACCATCGCGTCGCTGCGCGCGCTGGCCTGCGCCGGACTTGATGCGAGCGAAGTGGACATGATCATCTACGGCGGCGTGAGCAACGACGAACTCGTACCCAATAGCGCATCCGGCGTTCAATTCGCATTGGGCGCAACCAAAGCCGCCGCTATCGATCTCAATACGGCGTGTACGAGCTTTTGCTACGGACTCGCGACAGCAACGGCGATGATTCGGACGGGGATGATTCGCAACGCGATCGTGATAGGTGTGGAGTTGATCAGTCGCTACATGGACTGGAGCAATCGCAATGTCGCCGTACTGTTTGGCGACGGCGCGGCCGCAGTCGTGCTACAAGCATCCAACACTGAAGAAGGGATGATCGGGAGCGTGTTGGGTTGCGATGCGGAGGCGCGACAGAGTCTGCGGGTGCGCGGCTTTGGCTGCAGCTACGCGGGGCTCGACGTCAATTTTGGCGATACGCTCTGGGACTTCGATGGCCAGGTGATCTTTCGGAGAGCCGTGCATGCGATGGCCGATGCGTCCATTCGCGTCCTGCGCGAAAACCAACTTACGGCCGATCACATCGATCTCGTTGTGCCGCATCAAGCCAATTTGCGAATCATTGAATCGGTCGCCAAATACGCCGGCGTGCCGATGGAGCGCGTTATTGTCACGGTTCACAAATACGGGAACATGAGTGCAGCTACGGTCCCTGTCGCACTCGTGGAAGCGCTGGAAACAGGGCGAGTGAAACCCGGCGCCAACATTCTCATGCCGGCGTTCGGTGGTGGACTGACGTACTGCTCGCTGCTGGTGAAGTGGGGGGAGCGCGTCACGCCTATCGGGCTCTCGGACCGCGAGCTGCCGCCCTGCACCGAAAGCGCTCTCGAACTGGTAAACAAGGTTCGAGCCACGCAGGACCCGCATGGCAGGTCGCTGCGTGGACTCATGAAACCCAAATTCGTGGAGTCGCAGCTCGCCTAAGCACGCCGGCTACCAAAGCTGCTCCCACGACTACATCAGCTGCTTCTTCTGGATCTCGAGTGCCCGGTCAAGATGCTTCTGGAGGATCGGTGCAGCCTTGGTGATCAGATCCTTGAGTTCCTGCGACTGCGCCGCGCCGAGGGCCTTGGTAGCTGTCCCGAGCACAGCCTGGTGGTACATCACTTCGTAGTCGATGTACGCCTGATCCCACATCTTGCCTTTCATGTCCGCATTGAGCTTGTCCAGCTCGGTCTTGGCGTCCATCTCGCTCATGTCACCCGAGGGTGCCATTGGCGTAACACCGAGCTTTTTTGCCAAGTCCAGCCCGGCGGTACGGAGAGCATGATGCTCACCGGCCATCATCTTTCCGAAGTCTTTCACGTCCTTGCTGGTGCCCTTTGATACCGCGAGGGTTCCCCGGGCGCTGTCGGCGACGCTCGCACCATCGAGGATGAACACGATGTTGGCGTCGGTGAGAGCTGGCGGGGCTGGTGGCGCCGCCTTCATCGCAGAGTCGTTGCTCATTGTCGCGGCCGTGGCGGCAGCCGTCGAGTCCGCAGCGGCATTTGGCTTCTTGTCACAGCCCATGGCTGCAAGCGCAACCGTGGTTACAACAACAGCCGCAAGAATTCTGGATTGCATGGGTCGCTCCCGTACTTTGGTGAGAATCGCCGCATTCGTGCCCCCGACACGAAAATCGTGCGAGCCGAGCGGTTCGTCATTTTACTCCTGCAAGGTGCGGTCCGCAATTTTTGAAGCGAGCGCATCCAGAAGCGGTGGCGGACGCAGTCAGCGTTTTGTCATAGCACGCGCTTCCGCGTCTCCGTCGCGCGAAATTTCTCGCCGATCCGCGCACGATGAGGCAGCCGACCGCCTGCAGTTGTGATGTGCAAGCGGGCTGCTGTGTGAGCGACGTTGCGCGCCCGCGGTCGGAATAGCTAGCAATGCCAAGTCGGCAACAGCCACGATCACGGTTCGGCAGCTAGACGCGAGCGTTCACGATCGACAAGCAGTCGACGCAAGATCTTCCCCGACGGTGATTTCGGGATTGCATCGACGAACTCCACTTGGCGCACCTTCTTGTACGGCGACACGCGTTCGGCAACGAAACGCATCACCTCTTCGGCGCTAAGGGGTACGCGCGCAACCACAAAGGCTTTGGGAATTTCCCCCGCGGCGTCGTCGGGTACAGGAATGACGGCAGCGTCGGCGATGTCGGTGTGCGAGAGCAGCACGGCTTCGAGTTCGGCGGGCGCAACCTGCAGTCCCTTGTACTTGATCAGCTCCTTCACCCGATCGACGATGGCAAACCATCCGTTCTCGTCGACAACGGCGACGTCGCCGGTCTTGAACCAGCCGTCTGGTGTCATGCACATCGCCGTGGCTTCGGGCTTGTTGAAGTACCCCTTCATCACCTGTGGACCACGAATCCAGAGTTCACCGCGTTCGCCCGCCGCCACATCCTGTTCGGTGAGCGGATCGACCAGGCGACATTCAGTATTTGCCGCCGGTGGTCCAACCGATTCCAGCTTCTCCAAATCACCGTCATGGGGATGGTAGTGCGTGACCGGACTGGTCTCGGTGAGGCCGTAGCCTTGCACGACCTTGATACGCAGACGTTCAGCGCAAGCTTGCGCGAGTTCTCGGCCGAGTGGCGCGGCGCCGCTGAAAATCATGCGGAGCGACGAGACATCGTAATTTATCACGGCCGGATGCTTGGCCAGCGCGAGGATGATCGGCGGCACGACGTTGGCGACCGTGACTTTGTGATCCTGCAAGAGTTGCAGAAACGGTTCAAGCTCGAAGCGCGGCATGGAGATGATCGTAGCGCCCTGGAATAGCGCACCGCTCATGATCACGACCATGCCGTAGATGTGAAAGAACGGCAGCACGCCAACGACGGTGTCATCGCCGGTCACGAATCCGGCGAAACTCAGCTGGGTGAGATTGGCGACAAGATTCCGATGCGTGAGCATCACGCCCTTGGGAATGCCGGAGGTGCCGCTCGAGTAGGGGAGCGCAGCCACGTCGGTGCTCGGATCGATCTCGACGGCGGGGGGCTGACTGCCGAAGTCAAACAACGATGTCCAAGGTAGCACGCCAGCCACGTCACTTTCCCCGATGACGAAAATCTCGCGCACGCTTGACGCAAGGCGTGCCGCCGTCTGGCACTTCTCGACAAGCTGCGGGATCGTGAACAGGCAGATCGCTTCCGAGTCGGCAAACTGGGCGCCGATTTCGTCGGCAGTCGCGATCGGATTCACGGTGGAGCAGATGGCACCGATTTGCGTGACGGCAAAAAAGATGATCGCGAAATCCGGGATGTTTGGACTCACCAGACCAACGACATCGCCCTTGCGCACGCCGTGCGCGTGCAGCCCTGCGGCAACGCGGTGGATGCCGTCGATGAGTTGTGCGTACGTGTAACCGAGTCCCGTGACGCCGCACTTGATTGCAAGCTTGTCGGGGTGCTCGCCTGCGCGCTGAAACAGAAACGGCACGAGCGGGAGATCGGGGATCTCGAGGTCGGGGAACGGACTGCGGAAAATCATCGGAGCACACCGGAGTGAGGGAGCGAGATCCGCGAAGCTACCTCGACCGAGCCACCTCGGCCAGCAGGCGCGCACTATAACGCGCCATTGCAGCGAAGGCCGCGACCGGGATGCGCTCGTCCTTGCCGTGCGCGCGTCGAAAGTCGGCGGCGTCAACAAATGCGCCGGTCACGCCGTACACCGGAATTCCAGCGTTGCGAAACCAGAGTCCATCCGTCGCACCACCTTCCATGTACGGAATCGCCGGGATGCCCGGATGTTCGACGTTCACCACACGCTCGATCAACGCGATGAAGGCAGGCGTTGGCACTGAAGGGTCGCTCG
>JAYUWD010000295.1:0-4531 GCA_043753735.1 Gemmatimonadaceae bacterium | reverse complement strand
GCGCGGATATCGATGCACGCGTGCACGAATTCCGCGAACTCGTCGCCTTTGATGCGGAACTGTCGGCATGACTGTGCCGCATGGCCAGACACCGCTCGACTATCGCTCCGCCGGCGTTGATATCGGCGCCGCGGAGAACTCGAAGGATCGGCTGGCCAAGCACGTTGCGTCGACTCTCACCGCTGGCGCGCGCGGCGCATTCGGTGGCTTCGGCGGGATGTTCAAGGTGCCCGAGGGGTACACGTCGCCACTGCTCGTTTCGAGCGCAGACGGGGTGGGCACCAAGATCCGCACCGCGATCGAAAGTGGACGCAACAACACGATTGGTCATTGCCTCGTCAATCACTGCACGAATGACATTCTTGTGCAGGGCGCGGTGCCGCTTTTTTTTCTCGACTACGTCGCGTTTGGCAAGCTGATTCCCGAAGTGGTCGAAGCGGTCGTGTCAGGTGTTGCTGCAGGCTGTCGTGAAAACGGCGCGGCACTGGTCGGCGGCGAAACGGCGGAAATGCCGGGCATTTACACCGCCCCCGACTACGATCTCGCAGGCTTTATTGTCGGTATCGTCGAAGAGTCGCAGCTCCTCGGAAGCGCGCGCGTGCGCGACGGTGACACACTTGTCGCCCTCGCCGGCAATGGGCTGCACACCAACGGGTATTCGCTCGCCCGCCGCATCGTCAGCGAGCGCATGAATTTGGGTCCGCACGACCTGTTTCCAGACGCGAATGGTGCGACCGTCGCCGATGTGCTGCTGCAGGTGCACCGTTCATATCTCGCCAGTCTGCGTCCCGTGCTCGACCGGATCCATGCGATGGCGCACATCACCGGCGGCGGTTTGCCCGGCAATCTGAATCGCGCGCTCCCCGCCACACTCGACGCCGACATCGACACCGGCACGTGGACCATTCCACCAGTTTTTCGAGTATTGCAGGAAGCGGGCGGTGTCGCCACGCCAGAGATGTTTCGCACCTTCAACATGGGTGTCGGCATGGTCGTCATCACGGCGCCCGAGCATGCTCGTGACATCCGAACCCGTGCGCTGGCGTGCGGCTTCGACGCATGGGAGTTGGGACGCGTCGTCCCCGGCACCGGGCTGGTGAGATTCAACGGAGAGCTGTTTTGATGCAAAGTCCTCAAAAAAATCCGATTTTCATCGGTGCGCTGATTGCAGTTGCTGCATGCCTGTCCGCCGTGCCGGTGCGCGCCAGCGCACAGTCCGGGTGTGTCGTCTCGCCCAGCTCACTAGGCAGCGCGGCCGATGTCTGTCGCAAGGCGAATGATCTGTTTCGCTTTCTCATACCGCAGATCGGCGTTGCGCTGGCCGGAGGCAATCCAGTCCCTGGCGAGGGCGGAACGATGGGTGGGTTCGGCAAGCGCGCAATTTCACTCCGTGTGGTCGGTGTCGATGGCCGACTGCCGAACAACAGTGTGCCGCTCAATCTGACGGGTGCCGCCGTGGCGAGTGATTTTGGCTCCACTCGCTCGGTCATTCCCCTTCCTTCGGCCGACGCTGCGATCGGTCTCACCAGCGGCATTCCATTTGGACTCACCAACGTTGGCGGTGTCGATCTGCTCGTCGGTGCGACCGTCCTGCCCAAGGTTTCGCAGAATCGATTCCAGCTCGATCCGAAGGGAACCGGAGGCGTCGCGCTCTCCTACGGCGTGCGCGTTGGTGCACTGCAGGAATCGTCGCTGGTGCCGGGCGTCAGTGTGAGCTACATGCGTCGCAGGTTGCCCAAGGTCGATTTTGGCTACACCCCGGGCAACGACACGCTTCGTATCGCAAACACTTCCGTGCGGGCCAGTTCGATCCGCGTCGTCGCCAGCAAGCGTCTTCCCTTGATTGGTTTTGCGGTCGGTGTCGGGCGAGACGTGATCGAAGGGCGCAGCGAGATCAACGCGGTTGTGAACGAGACCGTCGCCGGCACCGCGCAACGCGCGACCGTGACGCTGCCGCTGCTCGCCGAAAAGGTCACGCGGAACACCGCGTTCGCGAATGTGTCCGTGAGCATTCTCATCACCCGCCTGGTCGCGGAAGTTGGATGGAGCGCGAAGGGAGACGCTCGGCCAACGCTCAACAGCTTTGGCGGACGTCAGGCGAACGAAGGCTATCGGTACGGCTCCCTCGGATTCACGACCCGCTTCTGATGCGCGCGCATCTCCGCGCGAATTCCGAACACCCATGATGCTCCCGTGAGCGTCATCGAATAGGCTTCGTGCATGAGTACTGACGAAGATTTCATGCGACGCGCGCTCGCGCTTGCTCTCAGAGGTGCCGGCCAGACTTCCCCCAATCCGACCGTCGGCGCGGTGATCGTCCGCGACGGGAACGTCATCGGCGAAGGGTGGCACGCGCGCTACGGCACGGCACACGCCGAAGTGGTCGCCCTGTCTGCGGCGGGGAGCGCGGCCAAGGGCGCGACGATCTACGTCACTCTCGAACCCTGTGCCCATCATGGCAAGACGCCGCCTTGCGCGGGCGCCTTGCTTGCGGCCGGTGTCCGTCGCGTGGTCTATGCCGTCGACGATCCCAACCCGATCGCAGCGGGTGGCGCAGAGTGGTTGCGCGCTGCCGGCGTCGAGGTGATGGGTGGGGTGCTTCAGGCAGAATCTGCGGAATTGATCGCCCCGTTCCTGTTCACTGCCCGGAATCACGATCGCCCGTTTGTGACGCTGAAACTGGCCGTGTCGATCGATGGTGCGATCGTCGATGCATCACGGGAGCGAAGCTGGCTCACCGGCGATGAATCGCGCCGAGCGGTGCACGCACTTCGCGCGTCGTCCGACGCCATCGCCATCGGTATCGGCACTGCGCTCGCTGACGACCCCGCGCTCACCGTCCGCGAAGCCGCGCCGCCACGCATTGCCCCGTTGAGGGTCGTCTTTGACCGCCGCGCTCGGCTCCCCTTGACCAGTGCGCTCGTTCGCACCGCGTCCGAAGTGCCAGTCGTGGTTTTCTCGGATGGGACGGCCCCTGCGGCGGAGCAGCAGCTCCGAGAACGTGGGGTCGAGGTGCAGTCGGTAGCAACCTTGGATCAGGCACTGACCCTGCTTCGTCGGCGGGGCGTGCACCACCTCTTGGTCGAGGGCGGTGCGGGGTTGGCATCGGCGTTCATGCAGGCCGAGGTGGTCGACCGACTGATTACCTTTCAGGTGCCCCTCATCTTGGGAGGGGGCGCGCTGTCCGCGTTTGCAGCCATGTCGGCGCAGCAGGCTTCTATAGCGCCGCGGCTCCGTGTCGTCGGGCGTCTGTCGTTCGGCCAGGACCTGATGACGACGTACGCGGTTTCAGACGCCACATCACCAGCTGTTTCAAACGCTGTTTCGGGAGATTGACGCCACGATGTTTACGGGTCTCGTCGACGACATCGGAACGATCGTGCACGCCGAAACCGCTTCGGCGGGCCGGGAGTTGCGCATTCAAACCCGCTATCGCGATCTCGCCGAGGGTGAAAGCATTGCGGTCAACGGCGCCTGCCTCACCGTCCGTGAGCATGGTGTCGAGTCCGACGGCACTGGCTGGTTTGTCGTTGCGGCTGTCGTCACAACTTTGGATCGCACAAACATCGCGGCTTGGCGCAGCGGCAGCCGGGTAAATCTCGAGCGTGCCATGCGGCTCGGTGACCGGCTTGGCGGCCATATGGTTTTGGGGCACGTGGATGATCTTGGTCTCGTCACCAGCACGGCCACGCACGGTGACGCCTGGCTCATCGATGTCGAACTCCCGTACACGTTGCGACCACTGATGGTCGCGCACGGATCGATCACCGTCGATGGCGTGAGTCTGACGGTGAACGAGCTGCTGCCGAACGGTGCGCAACTTTCCATCATCGAATACACCAAACGGCACACGACGCTTGGCGATCTGGTCGCCGGTGCGCGCGTGCACATAGAAGCGGATGTACTCGCGAAGCACGTGGAGCGGCTGCTGGCACAGCAGCTTGCAACTCACGCGCACGTCACAGTAGGCGCAGCATGACGCGCGCATGTACGCCAAAGGAGCAACAATGATGTTCGGAACGGTGGAGCAGGCACTCGCCGATATCGCGGCGGGAAAGTTCGTTGTCGTTGCGGATGATGAAGATCGTGAGAATGAAGGCGATCTCGTATGCGCGGCGGAATGCGTCACGCCCGCGATGGTCAACTTCATGCTCGATGCGAAGGGAATGATCTGTCTCGCGATCACCAACGCATGGGCCGATCATCTCGAACTCTCGCCGCAAGTCGAGAACAACACCGAAGCGATGTCCACCGCATTTACGGTCAGCATCGATGCGGCGGCCAGATATGGCGTCACGACCGGGATCAGCGCCAGCGATCGCGCAACGACAATTCGCGTCGCCGTCGATCCCGGATCTTCCCGCGCCGATCTGCGTCTGCCCGGCCACATTCATCCACTTCGTGCGCGTGATGGTGGGGTATTGCAGCGGGTTGGTCACACCGAGGCGGCCGTCGACATCGCCCGGCTTGCCGGTCTCCGTCCGGCGGGCGTGATCTGCGAAATTCTCAATCGTGATGGGACAACGGCCCG
>JAYUWD010000294.1:0-4536 GCA_043753735.1 Gemmatimonadaceae bacterium | reverse complement strand
ACGTCGCATCGGTGGAGCGCCGGCTGTCGCGCATTCAGGCCGCCGTCGCCGAACTGGCGAACGTGGTGGAACAGCGCACACAATTGGCGCAACGTCTGACCGATGCGCGCGCCGCACTCGCCACCGTCGCGACGGGTTACGACCCAACGCGGCACGCCACGCTTCGCGCCGACGTTGCGAATCTTTCGGAGGTGAGCACGAAGGCGGCGCGACTCGGGGGGCTCGTCGAACGGGAAGTGAGTATGCGTGCGGATATGGAGCGCGTGCAGAGCTTGCGGGTGGGGGCGGAGCGGCGTGCAGCCACGCTCGCCGGGCAGCAGGGGCCGACACAAATGAACGACGCTGAATTTACGACCGTGCGCGACGCGCACGAGCAGGCTACGCTCGAAACACGTCGGGCCGAACTAGATGCCGTCGGTGCAGGATCAGAGCTGGACCGGGCGACCGCGGAAGCGACGGCAGCGGAACGGGTGCGCCAGGAACTGGCAAGGCTGCAGGAGCGGCTCACGGTGATCGAAACGGATCGTCGCCTGCATGAAGAGCTCGATCGGGCGTTTACCGACCTCAGAACCGATCTCAACTTCCAGCTTCGCCCCGAACTTGCAGAAATCGCGAGTGGGTTCCTCGACTCTCTCACGGACGGGCGCTACAATGCCCTGGAGTTCGACGAGGAATACAACTTGCTCGTGCTCGAAGACGGGCTTCCGAAATCGGTCATTTCCGGCGGTGAAGAAGACCTCTGCAACCTCGTGTTGCGACTGGCGATCTCGCAGATGATCGCCGAACGCGCAGGGCAGGCATTCTCGCTGCTGATTCTCGACGAAGTCTTCGGCTCTCTCGATGACACCAGACGGAGCAACGTGATGGATCTTCTGCGTCGACTCAACGACCGATTCGAACAGGTGATGGTGATCACCCACATCGAACAGGTGCGTGAAGGACTCGATCGCGTGCTCGTGGTGCGTTTCGATGAAGAACGTGGCACGAGTGTCGTCACTCAAGGCGCTGAACTGGTGATGCAATGAGAGTCACGACGTGACCGCGACGACGCGCACTTGGCGCAGCACACGTCCCGTCGAAGGTCCGTTTGTGGCCACGGTCAACGATATCGATGCGTTGAACGAGGTGTTCGCCGAATCGTTCACGGAGCGCTATCGTCGCGATGGATTGACTGGCGTGCGCGTACCGCCGCTCAATCCGGTCATCTGGCGCTACGCGATCGAAGACGCGGGCGATGGCGCCCTCTGCTGGCGGGATGAACGCGGCCGCATCGCGGCGTTCAACATCGTCCACCACTCCGGCACCGAAGGCTGGATGGGTCCCCTTTGTGTACGTCCGGACCAGCAGGGCGCAGGACTTGGCAAAATCATCGTGCAGAACGGCATGAGCTGGCTCCGTCGCAACGATGCAAAAGTCATCGGACTTGAAACGATGCCGCGCACGATGGACAACATCGGCTTTTATTCAAATCTGGGCTTTGTGCCGGGGCACCTTACCGTCACCCTCACACTCGATGCAATCATGGGTGATCGTGCGCCGTTGCTGCTTTCACGGCTCGTTGGCGATGACAAAGAAAATGCGATTGAAGCGTGCCGAACGCTGACCACGATGGTCATGCCGGGCTACGACTTCACCCGCGAACTCGAACTCACCGATCGTCTCGGATTAGGGGATACGCTGCTGCTCGGCGTGCCCAACTCGTTGCGCGGATTCGCGCTCTGTCATTCCGCGCCACTGGTCGAAGGACGCACGCGCGACGAGCTGCGTGTATTGAAACTGGTGCTGCACCATCGCGCCGAGTTGCCGCAAATGCTCGGCGCGCTCACCGATCTCGCGCGACGCAACGGAGCGCGACGTCTCGCCATTCGGTTGCAAGGTGACTACCCGGATGCCTATCGCACATTGATTGCGCTGGGCGCCCGCGTGCGATGGACCGATCTGCGCATGAGCGCATATGGCTGGACCGAAGTGCCCCCCGACGAGGGGATGGTGCTTTCGAATTGGGAAATCTAACTGGGCACTTTCTCGCCCCCATGCAGCTTGAATCCTTTCTAATGGCTGCGTCGTCTATCGTTGAGACGACGATCCGGTGTCTGTTCCGGTTTTTGGACTGCGGGTGACGATGCGCCAGATGAGAAGGAACATGCCGGCGGTGAGCAGCAGATGGACCCATCCAGGTGCGGCGGTGGTAAACGTCACTCCTGCCCAGATGGCCAGCATGGCGACGGCGGCGATGATGATTGGATCCATGATGTTTTGTTGTAGCGGTGTGTCGTGAATCGGATTGCGCGTCGCGCAGCGCCGGTGATAGCTTCGATCAAGTTCGGGTACGGAGAGATTTACTTCTTGAGCCGATAAGTCCATAGAGAAGGCTCGACAAACTGTGTAAACGTCACGCCCCAGTGCGGGGAAGGCGGAAGCGTGGTGAGAGTCTTATTTGTAATCTTTGGGCTTCAAGATCCCCTCTCCCTGCCCGTATCATCCGAAGGCCCCGCTCTGGCGGGGTCTTCGCGTTTCCGGAGGCCGCTTTCGGAAATACCTGTCGTCGATGGAACGTGTTCCCGGAGGCTATCGTTCTTTGGTGCGCGGGCTGCACCGGCTGGCCCACCGTTCTGCGCGACCCCGTAGGTCGTCGCTCCTTTGACGTTGCCGGTTGAGGACTGTCATGCCCATCGTCACTGTGACGCGACTGTTGCGCTTCAATGCGGCACACCGTGTGCACAATCCTGCCCTTTCGGACGAAGAGAACAGTCGCCTGTTCGGAAAGTGCAACAATCCGAACTGGCACGGGCACAACTACAAGCTCGAAGTGTCGGTGCGCGGACCCGTTGAAGCGCGCACCGGGTACGTCATCGACCTTGGAATGCTGCGCGACGTGGTGGAGCGCGACGTGATCGATCGCACCGATCATCGCAACTTCAATATCGATGTCGACTATATGCATGGGATCATTCCGACCACGGAAAACGTTGTCGTAGAAATGTGGCGTGTTCTTGCGCCGGTGGTGTCGCCCGGACAACTCGTTCGGTTGCGGCTTTGGGAAACCGAAAACAACTACGTCGACTATGAAGGCGAATAGGATTGTGCTGCGTTCACCCAGCAAGGCGATCGTCGCAGAGGATTCTGACGACATGGTGGCCAATGGTGAGCGCATGGTGGAATTTGAGAAGGTCATCCGTCGTCAGCTCGAGCTACTGGGCGAAGACCCTGAACGCGACGGTTTGCTCAAGACGCCGAATCGAGTCGCGAAGTCGCTGTCCTGGTTGACTCGCGGCTACGAGCTGGATCCGAAGGAAGTGATTGGCGACGCACTTTTTGAGGAAGCACACGAGAACATGGTGATGGTGCGCGACATCGAAATGTATTCGATGTGCGAGCATCACATGCTTCCGTTCTTTGGCAAGGTGCATATCGCCTACATTCCGAACGGAAAGATCGTCGGGCTTTCCAAACTCCCACGTGTCGTCGATGTGTTTGCGCGCCGCCTGCAGGTGCAGGAACGACTCGGCGAGCAGATCGCAAATGCTCTCGACGAAGTGTTGCAACCAAAGGGCGTTGGCGTTGTGATCGAGGCCGTGCACTTGTGCATGATGATGCGCGGCGTGGAGAAGCAGAGTTCACGGACGATCACGTCCTCGTTGCGCGGGCAGTTCCGTGATGATGCCAAGACGCGCAGTGAATTTCTGCGTCTTGCGCACGGTCGGCAGGATCAGTTCTGACGAACGGCAGCGTGTCGCTCACCGGACGGAGCGCGGTCGTGACAGGTGCATCGCGCGGCATCGGCCGCGCCATCGCCATGATCCTGGCCGAGTCTGGTGTGCGTGTTTTTTTGCTCGCTCGTGGATCGAAAGACCTGATGTCGACGGCGCAAGCGATCGGTCCGCGCGCTACCCCTATGCGTTGCGACGTGAGTGAAGCCGGCGCCGTCGAACGCGTCGCTACGGAGATCGGCGTGGCCCTCAATGGTGCTGCGCCCGATATCATCGTGAACAACGCCGGCCTCTTCACACTCGGCGCGCTGGACAGCATGACGGTTGAGGACTTCGCCAAGACCATCGACGTGAATATGGTGGCGCCGTTTCGTGTGTTGCGAGCCTTTCTTCCGGCACTGCGAGCACGCGGAAGCGGCCACGTCATCACCGTCGGATCCGTCGCGGATCGCACCATCTTTGCCGGCAATGGCGCGTACTCGGCGAGCAAGTTTGGACAGCGCGCGATGCAGGAGGTGCTGCGCGCGGAATTGCGCGGTACTGGCGTGCGCAGCAGCCTGATTTCCCCAGCGGCGACCGACACATCGATCTGGGACGCGATCGATCCCGACAATACGCGTGGTTTCCCCGCACGGGCGAGCATGCTTCGTGCTGATGACGTCGCCGAGGCCGTCTTGTGGGCGCTGACGCGTCCAAGTCATGTGAGCGTGGATGAGCTACGGCTGTCGAGTCAGTAGCTTTCAGCATGCGCATCGAATTCATCGAATTGCTCCGTTGTCCGGCTAGCCACGAACTGTCGCCACTCATCACCGTCGCGAGCAAGCGT
>JAYUWD010000293.1:0-4550 GCA_043753735.1 Gemmatimonadaceae bacterium | reverse complement strand
TGCGCGTGTCTTCAAGTGTCGACCAGATCACATGCTGCACGCCGGTACGCTTGGTGGCATGCGCCATCGCGGTGGCTTGCTGGCCTTCACGGTCGGCCGAAAAGTGCTCCCAGAAGTTCGTCACGCAGAACGCGCCGTACGCGCCGGCCAACGCCGCATCCAGCGTCTCCGGCTTGTCGGTGTCGGCAGCCACGACTTCAACGCCCAAGGCTGCGAGTGCCTTGGCGGCCTCCGAATCGGGCTTGCGGGTGATCGCGCGCGCGGCGAACGGGCCATTGGCGTCGGCGGCAATCGCGCGAGCAAGTCCGCCGCCCTGGGCACCGGTGGCGCCAAAGACGGCGATGATCTTTTTGTCAGCCATGTGAAATCAATTCCTCGAGGGTGAAAAGCTTTCGGCCTGCAATGTGTCCAACGGTCACGGTGGAGAATGTAGCTCAGTGCTTAGATAGTTCAACCGGCTCGCGTGAGTTGGTGTGCGGGAAAAGATTTGCGCCATGCCCAGACTGCCACGCCTTTTGCGACTCCTCGCGGGGGCCACGATGGTCGCCGCACTCACGCCTCGCGGCGCCACCGCGTAGCAACGCTTCACGATCGAGACGTTCAAGAAGTTTGTCGGCGTCGGCGGCGTCGAGCTCTCCCCGGATGGCAAGACCGCGGTCATCACGGTCTCGCGCCCCAACTACGACACGGACAAGACCAATTCCGAGCTTTATGCCGGGCGTGATGGTGATTGGGTTGCTGCCTATGGGCGGCGGTGAAACGCGACGGCACAGGATCTCTTTTTGCGCGAGCGCCTCGCGCCGCAGCACATCTGGCTGGCCAAATTGAGCATCAACGGCACCGAAGGTGGTGCCGTAGCCCAGCACCGTGGCGAGCCCGAGTCCGCGCCGTCTCCAACCGATGCGTTGCACGGGAGGCGGCGGCGATGGAGTTGGTCATCGACCTTGAGCGTCGGTATTCGGTCCTGCTGCACTCTCGTTTAAACGCGCCGCCAACCCGCTCGTCCGTCCCGCAACCCGCGCCACCGCGCCACGAATCGCGCTGATACTCCCCGCAATGGTCACGCCGCGCTTGGCCCGCGTGACGGCGGTGTACAGCAATTCCCGACTCATGACGCGGCTGTCATAATCCGGCACCACGACGAGCACTGTGTCGAATTCCGATCCCTGCGACTTGTGCACCGTCATGGCCCACGCCGTTTCCACCGACGGAAGGCGCCCTGGCGCGATCGCCCGCAGGTTGCCATCGGCGGTGCGGAAGTACACCGAGAGCTGTGCGCCTTCACGCCACACCACACCGACATCTCCGTTGAACACCCCCGTGGCGTAATCGTTGGCCGTCACGAGCACCGGTCGGCCGTGGTACCACATGTCCTGAACGGGTCGCCCGTGCCGAGCGAGCCAACGCTCGACGGCCGCGTTGATGCCGGCCACACCCACCCGTCCTTCGCGCTCCGGTGCGAGTACGCGGAAGGCGTCGAGCGCATCGAGCATCGCGTGCGGATCGCTCGCGGCAAGGCACCGTTCAAGATTGGATACCACGGGCTCGAGCAGCGCATCGGTGGTGGTCGCGGCGGCACGTAGGCGCACATCCGGCGTCGCTTCGTTCGTACACGCGCGATATACCGCGTCCAGATCGCCGTCGAGCATGGCGTTTGCGAGCGTCCCGATCCCCGGCTGTTGCTCGAAGCGCCAACTGCGGGTGAGCAGCGTGATGCTGTCGCGAAGCGGCGAGCCCGCCGCCTCCGACAGCGCCGACCGCACCAGCGCTCCCAGCACGTCGCCAGCATCGACGCTGGCCAACTGATGATGATCGCCCACGAGCATGATCCGCGCACCCGGCTTGAGCGCGCGCAGCACCGCGTCGAGCATGAGCACATCCACCATGCTCGCTTCATCGACGATCACCAGATCGTCGTCCAGCGGGTCGGCTTCGTTGCGTCGATAGCAATCGGTCGCGGGGCTGTATCCCAGCAGGCGATGCAACGTGCGTGCGTCGCCGAACGACTCCACACGCGCACCGGTGGCCTGCGCAAGGCGTTGACGAATGGACTCCATCAGTCGCGCTGCCGCTTTCCCCGTGGGCGCGGCCAGAGCTACTCGGAGTGCAGGATGCGTTGTGCTCAACTCGACCAGCCGCTGTGCCACGAACGTCGTTTTGCCCGTACCCGGACCACCGGTGATGATCGAGAACGCGGGGATACCGCCGTCAACGGATGCGCGCGTCAACTCCCGCACCCGCATCGCAATGCGTCGCTCCGCGTCATGGTATCGTTTGAGCTGCAGCAGATCACCGCGCAGCACCAGCGGTGCTAACGTGCTTCCGTCACCCACCAGCGGCGACTCGGACAACGCCTGGCGCCACAACGCATCGTCGCCGTGCTGCAGCGCAGCGGGAAACAGAGCAATCGCGAGGGGCTGCGCGTCGCGAGCTTGCTTTACGATCTGTTCGATCGTGATCGCACTGTGTCCTTCGCGACAGGCGCGACTGACGAATGCGGTGGCCAGCGCGAGCACGTCGGCGCAATCGCCAACTTGCGCACTTCGACGTACCATCACCGTTGCCAGCTGTACATCGATCGGTTCGAGTGTCTGCGCCGCCCGCAGCACCGTGAGTAGCTCGATGGCGTTGTTCATATGCGCCGGCCGAGTGCCTGGTCCAGAGCGTCCAGCAGGGCCGGCGTCGGCTCGTCACGGAACCAGCCATCGTCGCTTTGGCCTGTTACTCCGCGCAAGAACACATACGCCACGCCGCCCCAGTGTATTGAGGGATCGTAGCCTGGAACGCGCACGCGCAGGTGGCGGTGGAGCGCCACCAGGTAAAGATGATACTGCAGCGTGTAATGCGCGTTCATCATCACCGTGGAAAGTGCATTGGGTGCGTAGTCTTCATCGTTTTCACCCAGCTGGTTGGACTTCCAATCGACAATCCACCATCGGCCGTCGTGCTCGAAGGCCAAGTCGACGATACCAGTGAGATAGCCGCCCAGAGTCGATTCACGGAGTGCACCCAGCATGGGCGCGTACGCCTTGGCGTGTGCCGATCCGTACTTGGCCAATGCGTCCGCAATTCGCTGCACTGACGTCGTCGACACGGATAAATCGAAGCGCCACTCGCGCAGACTCGCCTTGCCCGGCACGTGACTCAACGAAAAGCCGGCACGCGGAATAAGGGCGTCGCACACGGTCGCCAGCATCGCGTGGACATGATTCGCGCGCTGCTCCGCGATGGTTGCATCGCCAGTCAAACCATGCGCCGCGAGCGACCGCACCACCATGTCCCGCGCCGACAACTCCGCAGCACGGCGGAAATCGAGGCGCTCAAAAATATCGTGCAACGCCACACCGGCTTGTGCGCCGGCGGGAAACGCGCGAAAGCCCGAAGCCGTCGCCTCGGGGCGCGTTTCCATTGTCACCATCATGGGGTCGGCGACATCCCGACTGTCGTCGCTGTAGGCATTCGCCGTGAGTCCAGTAAAGCTGCTCACGGACCAGGAGCTGCGTTGGCCTGGCGCGAGACTGATCGGCCGCGCCTGTGCCGCGGATACTGCGGTTACATCGATGGAGAGAACATGCGACCGCTCGTCCTTTTCGACGACGCGCATTCCCATGGTCCCGCCCGACGCGGCCACCAACGACGTCAGCACCGACCGCGCGTTCTCACCGCTTTCGTCACGAAGCAGATAGCCGAGCGCCGAGTCGTCCGATGAACCACCCTCACCGATGGTTCCCCACGCCACATAACAGCGATGCACCGCACGGGTGAGCGCGACGTACGCCAACCGCAGCGCCTCGGCTTTTTCTTCGATCTGAGCCACCGCTCGGCGCTCACCGCTCTTTTCGGAACCGATGTCGAAGATCGGCTCGCCATTCTCGACTACGAGCGCGGCTGAAACATCCAGCGGCCCTTTGCGCTCGGCATAATGTTGCCAGAGCGAGGGACAGAAGACCACGTCGAACTGCAGTCCCTTGGATTTGTGAATCGTCAAAATCTGCACCGCCTCGCTGTCGGTCTCGAGGCGCAGCTCGCGTCGACCTGGCGTGTTCGGAACGGTCTGTTCGCGCGCGACCCACGGCGCCACGGCTTCGGGCGTCATCCCATCGATCGCCCAGGCCTCGTGAAACAGTTCGACGATGTGCCGCACGTTTGTCAGACGACGCTCGCCGTCCGGCAACGCCAAGAGCCGTTCGGCCGAGCCGCGATCGGCGAACAGCTCGCCGAATGCCGCCGCCACACCACGCGTGCGCCACACATCGCGCGCCGCCGCAAATCGAGCGGTGAGCGCCGCCCATTGCGGCTCGCCGTCTTCCTGCAGCATGGCAGCAATTTCCGTCGCGTCACTACCCCAGAGGCGGGTGGCCATGGCCGACCGCAACGCCCGTCCGTCCTGCGGTGCGCCAATGGCGGACGCCAGTCGAATGAGTTCATCGGCTTCATCACACGCCAGCACGTCCGCATCACCGCCCACCACCGCTGGCACAGCCGCGCGATCCAGCGCGGCCTTCACGATCTTTGTTTCGTCGTTCGTTCGACACAGCACTGCGATCGAC
>JAYUWD010000292.1:0-13752 GCA_043753735.1 Gemmatimonadaceae bacterium | reverse complement strand
GCGTCCTCAACCCGGCAGAACACGGCATTGACTTCGTGACCGCTCAGCAGCTGTGGCGGGACGATCCGTTGCTGGAAGTCCAAGCCCGACGACCGATGAACCGTTCTGGTTGGTAGTGGGCTGCATTGCGGGCGTCGCATGAAAACGAAGGCCTTTGACCGTAAGTTCGAACGCGACATCGACCTCACCGCCGACCTCGATCTGTCAACGACGCGCCACCCGACGCAGGTACCGCGCTGAGTCAACGTCGACTTTCCCGGATGGATGATCGACTCGCTCGATCAGAAAGCCGCGCGACTCTTCGTGACGCGGCAGTCGATCATCAAGGTATGGATTGCCAAACGTCTCAAGAAGCGGGCGTCGTGATCGCTCGGCGCGAACGCGTACTCGACGCCGGCGGCTATTAGAACGGCGTGATGCGCGGTACGATTCGTTCATGATCACCGCCCACTTGCTCGGCGCAGAGCTGATTGAGACGGGTCTCGCGGACCTCGCGGCGGGGACTGTCACCATCGAGTCGCTGCTCGTCTCCATCGCCGCACCGGGGTTACGCGACGTGGGACTCGCCATCGACCAGCCCATCGCTGATGCCGAGTTGCAGCTGTACGCGCTGTTGTCGGCGCGCGACGGTGCGGCGGCGCACAGCCACTACAACGCACTGTTGCGGCGTGTCACCAGCTTCCGCCGCGCTGCACAGTGCGCGAGGTAGCGGATCGCGAGCGCATGGGTGCCTTCATGACCGCGCTGGCGGTCATGCGACCGCCGACGTGGACGTGTTTCTGGTGGGTGGAACCAGCGCGGTGCTGGTGGGTTGGCGCGCCACTACGACCGATGTCGATCTCGTGATCCGACCGGAATCGGACGCGATGCTGCGGGCACTCCCGTTGCTCAAGGAACAGCTGCACCTGAATGTGGAGCTGGCCTCCCCCGATCTGTTCATTCCCGTGCCGCCAGGATGGGAGCAACGCAGCCCCGTGCCGCAACGCTCTGTCCGACCGCTACCGCGTCGATCGCGAGCTCGGCGCCCGCGGCGCGGCGACCGTATAGCTCGAGCACGACCTCAAGCTCGATCGCGATGTCGCCATCAAGGTGTTGCACCCCGAGAAAGGGCGGTCGTGCGTCGCGCTGACCGACCGTACCCCGTCGCGTAGGCCCATTCGCCGAATCTCCGTCACCACCGTTGAAATCGGCAGATCGTAGTACTGCGCGATGCTTCGGCTACTCCACCGCTGACGCCGGCGCTTCTCGATCTGTAGACGGCGGTACTGCACGAGGCGCTGGGGCGAAAGATGCGGGGTCGACGGGCGGTCCTGCAGCGGATCCGACACGTCGTCGGTGGCCCGGCGACGCTTAGAAAGCCACTCGGCGCGTTTCCGTATCACTGTCTCCGGGCCGACTGACGCGCGATCAGTTTGACGAGTTCGACCACGATCAGCGGTATTGCCGTACACGCCAGCATCAACTCCCAATCCTGCCACGAAAGCGGGACGGTATTCAACACCATCCGCAAAAACGGCACCTGCACCGCCATGAGCTGCACAAGCACGCTGAAACCGATCGCCGCCAGCAACCAGCGGTTAGTCAGCAGGCCGCTGTTGAACAATGACTTGGTGCGTGAACGGGCGTTGAGTGTGTGCGCGATCTGCACCATGGAGAGCGTCATGAACGCGATCGTCACGGCATGCGTGAGTCCCGCACCAGTATCGCCGTACCAGCGCAATCCGACGCGGAATGCGACCAGCGTGCATGCCGCCAACAGAACGCCCTGCCACGCGATCAACCACGCAAACGATCGCGTCATGAGCGGCGCCTGCGGATCACGCGGTGGCCGCAGCATGACGTCATCCCCCGCCGGCTCCATCGCCAGCGCCAGCGCGGGAAACAGATCGGTGACCATGTTGAGCCAGAGAATCTGCAACACGGCAATCGGCAGCGGCCAGCCGAGCATGATGGCCGCAAAGACCGTGATGATCTCCGCGAAATTGCAGGCGAAGAGGTAATGGATGAACCGGAGGATGTTGCTCACGATCACGCGGCCCTGTTCCACCGCGCCGACAATGGTGGCGAAATTGTCGTCGGTGATGACGATGTCAGCGGCATCCTTGGCGACGTCTGTCCCGCGAATGCCCATCGCAATGCCGATGTCAGCGGTCTTCAATGCCGGCGCATCGTTCACACCATCGCCCGTCATCGCCACAACTGCGCCCTGCTTCTGCAGGGCACCCACGATCTGCAACTTGTGCTCAGGAGTGACCCGTGCAAACACGGATGTGTCAGTGACGATCTTCTGCCAACCGCCGTCGTCCAGTCCAGTAAGCTCTTTCGCGTGAACAACCCGCATGGCGGCGCCACCCACTCCGACGTCGAGGCCGAGTTGGTGTGCAATTTCCGTTGCAGTAGCCATCTGATCACCGGTGATCATGACCACGCGAATTCCAGCCGAACGGCAGCTGTCAATAGTCGCTTTGACGCCGTCGCTGAGTGGGTCGATCATGCCGGCGAGTCCCACAAACGTCATGTCGTGCGCGAGCGTGGCTATGTCTTCGCCGTCGGCATCAGTCAGTGGGCGAAAGGCGAGTCCGAGAACGCGTAATGCCTTGCTGGCCAGCGCATCATTTCGTTCGCGCCAGAGCGTTCGTGTCGCGTCGGACATCGGCTCACGACCTTTGGCGCCAAGCACCCACGCGCTCGCGTCGAGCATCGCCGACGGTGCGCCTTTAGCATAGACAACGCGCGAGTTGTCTGTTGTGCGGTGGAGCGTCAACATCCGCTTCGTTCCACTGTCGAACGGAAGTTCAGCGGTGCGCGGAAACGCCGCTTCGAGTTCCGCATGATTCAGCCCGGCCTTCTCTGCCAGCACGATCAATGCGACTTCGGTTGGATCACCGAGCACTTTCACGTCAGCGCCGTTACGCGTGACCGTCGCATCATTGCAGAGTGCGCCGATTCGGATTGCGAGGGGCACCGGATCGTCAGGGGCCGTGAGCGATGCGCGGTCGATCACGCGATCTCCGCTGCGAAGCTCGCCGTCGATCGCATAGCCGCTCCCACCGACCTCGACCTGTTGGTCGGCTGCCAGCAGCACGCGCACTGTCATTTCGTTGCGTGTCAGCGTGCCTGTCTTGTCGGTGCAAATCACGGTGGTCGAGCCCAACGCTTCGACAGCCGGAAGTCGGCGCACCAACGCGCGCATCCGTGCCATCCGCTGCATACCGACGGCCAGCGTCATCGTCGTGACCGCGAGCAGCCCCTCTGGAACCGCGGCGATGGCCAGGGAAACTCCCACCTCCACCATCCGCAGGATTTCGTTGCCGCGCAGCACACCGGCAAGTACAATCACGCCACAGAGCACAAGTACGATGAGCAGGATTGCCCGGTTCAGCTCCGCAAGTTTTTTCTCCAGTGGCGTCGCACGATCGGTAACATCGCCGAGCAACGTGCCGATATGACCGATCTCCGTGGCCATACCGGTTGTGGTCACCAAGGCTGTACCGCGGCCGGCCGTCACGGTTGTGCCCATGTGGACCATGCTCGATCGATCACCCAGTGCGACCGCTGCGTCGGCCACCGGTTCCGTCGTTTTGAGCACGGCCAATGATTCGCCCGTGAGCGACGACTCGTCGACCTGGAGTTCAATGGATTCCACGACGCGCGCATCCGCGGGAACGCGGTCGCCGGCATTGAGCAGGACCAGATCGCCCGGCACGACGTCGCGCGCGGGTATCTGCAGCTCAGCACCATCTCGGCGCACTCTGGCTACCGGTATCGCCTGACTGCGCAACGAATCGAGCGCACGCGCCGCCTTCGATTCGGTCCCGAATCCGATCAAGGCGTTGAGGACAATCACGACCAGAATTGCAACGCTTTCGCTTTGATCGCCCATCGCGAGCGCGATGGCGGCGGCGACCAGGAGGAGCAGGACGATCAAGCTTCGGAACTGATGAATCAGAATTGCAAGCCACGAGCGGCGCTGCACGACGTCCAACACATTTGCGCCATGCTTGGCCAGTCGCGCGATTGCGTCACCCGCGGTCAAACCAGCTGCACTGTTTGCGCCGAGCCCCTGCGCGATTTCTGCTATGTCTTGTGCGTGAAAGGCCGTATCAGGCATCGGGTGCTCGTCAGAATGGGTGGTTGTCGAGCGCCGGGATTGTGTGCGCCCGACTTGCGCCGCTCTCTTCCCGAAGCCGCGATATCACCGCGCGCGCCGCACAGCTCGTGCGGCGCGCAGTCATTGTCAGCGTGGGCTGCCACGCCCCATCCTGCCGCTCGAGTTCATCGGCATACGCATCGCGGATGCGCAGGCTTTGAGAATCTCAGCGGTGTGCGCAACGACTTTGGTGGCGTTCGGTGAGTTTGCGGCAACTTCGGACTCGAGCATGCCCAAGTGCGTCTCGATGGAGGTCATATGCGCCTGCATGTCATCCATTTTCATCATCTGCGCCGAATGACTGGGCATCGACTTTTTCATCATCGAGTCACGGCGCGCTGAACGCGACATGGCGTCTGGGTCCGGCGTCATCGAGCCCGCGGCCGCCATCTGCGCCTGGTGATGCGTTTTCATCTGATCAAAGCTGCGCCGCATTTCGGCGGTGGCCGGTCGTGCGAGCTCGACGTTGACCATGTTCGACCGCTTGGCATCAACGTTCACGGCGCGGGCAAATGCTGCGAGATTCTCTCCATAGGCCATCGCCAACGCATGGTGCGGACCGGACATCATCCCCGCCATGCCACTCGAGTGCGGCATCGCAGCCGAATGCTTCATGCTCGTGTCACGCGCTTGTGCGCCCACCGCGGGCGCGTTTACGAAGGCAAGCAGGAGCGGTAGTGTCACGCTCACGATACGGTTTGCTGAATTGACTTGCATGAGACCTCGATGTCATACGTCAGTCACGTATGAGTTCGTCACGCCCGATGCGTTGACGTTCATCCGTGCACATGCAGGAAGCGCACGGATTGTGCCGCATGTCGGCGACGCCGGCGAATTAAGTGCCATTGCTGACGCTGCCTGTGTTCGCCGACACAGAGCTCCGAACAATAAACTACACTTCGACTGCGCACGTCATGCCATCGACGACAGTCCATCGGACAACACTCTGAAGAGTAATTCGATCCTTCGCCGGATACAAAGTAGTCTGTCGGTAACGGCGTTGGTCATCGCCACGTACATCGGCATCGTGCGGCCATCGCAACTGCGCTGGGGTGCGACAGAAACGGAACTTGCGCGCGGCATGCCCGGCGATGCTCTGAGTTTGCGACCAACATTTTTGTCCACGCGTGCCATTACGATCGACGCAACGCCGGAGATTATCTGGCCGTGGGTGTTGCAAATGGGATACGGAAGAGCTGGATTCTACGCCTACGACATAATCGAGAACCTTGGCAGCGCGCGTGGAATCCATAGCGCGGAGCGCATTGTACCAGAGCTGCAGCACATCGTGGTCGGTGATCCGCTTCCGCTGAGTGCAGCGGGCGGTCTCGTGGTCCATGCGATCACACCGAATCGATTCATTGTCTGGTCGGGAGAATCAGGAACGTATCCCGGTGCGTTCACGTGGGCGTTGTATCCGGTGGATTTAAACCACACGCGACTCGTCAGCCGAATCCAATGGAGTCACCACTGGACGCAACCGCTCATGCTCGCGATGGACCTGTTCACCGAGTTCGCTGACCACGTTGCCGTGAAGAAAGTTCTCCACGGCGTGAAGGATCGAGCTGAAGGGCGCGTGGAACCATTCGCGCAACAGACGGTGAAGTTTGCACTGCTTGTGTGGGCGTTTGTCGCGTTTTTGGCTGCGATTGGGTGCGTGTTGCGTCGCCCCGTCACCCGACTTAACTGGTTCGCCGCCCTGGTGGCTGGCATGGTTTGGCTGGTGGTTTGGTACGCGCCAACCAATATCGGTGTTGGTGTTGCTCTGAACGTACTTGTTATATGGCTTTTGCGTTGGGCCGGACGTGGGCGACACCAAATCGGCTCAACAGATGGGCCGTTGTCACATGCACCGTCGACACATGCGCCGTCGACAGCTGCAGCGTCGTCACCGCTGGCGTCGACACATGCACCGTCGATGGTTCGTTGGTCGTCATGAAAGTTTCCGCCGACCTGACGCGTTCTGCCGCCCGACCTGGTTACTGGGCCGCATTGTTGACTGCGTTCTTCTGCATCCTGTTCACCATCGCCGCCGTGTTGACGGAAACGCATCTGTTGCGGGCGCCGTGGGACGTTGTGCTGACGATTACACCATCATTGCTGCTTGCACCCAGCTTCCTGGCATTGCTTGTTTGCGTGAATGCACTCACGCCGGACGAGCGAAAGATCTGGAGTCAGCTGGGCGTGGCGTTTGCGTGTGTGTATGTGCCGCTGTGTGTTGCCGCCTACATCGTCGAGCTTTTGGTGGTCGAACCCCGCGTCATGCGAGGAAATACGACTGAGACGGCGCTGATCACGATCGCGCGCGGCGACTCGGTGTTCAATGCAATTGATGGAATCGGATACATCTTCATGTGTCTATCCACGTTGATCGCGGCCCCGGCATTTGACCATTCTCGACTCCAGCGATGGATTGGTCGGCTGTTTGTGGTGAATGGAATGCTGGCCGTGCCGATCTTCATCACCTATTTCGTCAATCGGTCATTCATCTGGCTGGCAGCGCTCTGGTCGATCACGATTACCGGCTCGGCAATTCTTCTCGCCATTCACTTTCGCCGTGTTGGCGGACGGCGGTCACTCAGCGACGAATCGTGAGATGTCCGATTCCGGAGCGCGTCGGCGTCCGTCTGCTTTTTTGACATCGCGACGTACCCACGCAGCGAGGCGTCTGATTCGCGCTGCTGTATGTCCAGGACCAACCCTGGCTGATATAGACGTTTTGCTCCGATTTGCAGCTCGAACGCGCCGCTGAGACAACGCTGAGATCGACCGCGACGACGTCGTTGCAATGCGCTCGACATTCATGTCGTTAGACGAGCACGCTGTTAACCGGGCGACGCAGCGATCGTGGCATCAATGGACCGCGCCCGAAGCGCACCAGCAAGTCGGGCCTTTGCCCCCGCACTCCGATGGCGGCGGCAAAGTTTGATCGATGCGATGCGACTTCGACCGGCTGGTTGAGAAACGCATTGCGAATGCCAAGTGCCGTGGCTTGCAGTGCGAAGCGCTGGTAGCATCGGCCGACGTTCACCCAGTGCGCCTTGTCGGATGCATCACCGACGAAGACGGCGACGCCAGACGAGCTGCGAATCTGGCGCACGATTTTTTCATTTTCTCCCTTCGTCGAGAAGAACGAGCTGAAGGCCAGATTGCCGATCCACGTCGGGATTGAGGGATTGCCCGTGCACCCGCTGTACAAGCCGTCTCCTGACCGAACCGCATCCGCGCCGTTGAAGCGGATCCACGACTTGAGCTCCTTTACAAATAGTGCATCCGCCATCTGTGCGCTGTTGGCTTGCACCACGTGATCGAGCACCTCATCCATCGCGCTCCGCTCGGTCATCAGCAACAGCTGCACGCCGTCAGCAGTACCGGCGCGTTGCAGCAGATTCAACTCTTCGCTGGATATTGGCTTTGCATCGTACTCGCTGCGGCTACACTGCCGCTCGGCAATGGCTTTGAACAGCGGCGAAGCCTGCGCCGTTGTCGGCTCCAATGTCACGCGAACGTGATCGAGTGCCGAGTCGAAACGTACGTCGCCATTAAACCCGTGGGCCAATGCACTTTGGATCAGGTTTTCGGTCGCGCAGCCCAGCGAAACGAAGAGATGATGATCGTCTGGGTCCACCGCAGGACATCGGCGCGTTAGATCGGGGATGATCGTGACGACCTTGTCAGTGATCGTGAACTTCCAGCACTGCGTGTTGTGACTGGAAGGTGCCATCGTCGCATAGCGGACAAGTTCCCGACCAAGCGCGTCACCACCAAGTCCAGTCAGGGCACCAAGGCGCCATGTACGGCTGGCTGCCGTGTCATACGTTTCGGTATCCATTGGTGCAGAGCACCCTGGCATTGCAAGAGCGGTGCCGACCAGAGACGATGCCGAAGCTACGAAACGTCTTCGCGTGATCATGAGTTATTGTTTGCCAAAGAACGCCAGCGAATATGGATTAGCGATAACATATGCCGTCGTTGCATTAATCGGACCGGCGAGGGCAAGTTGACGCGCCACGGGCGTCCAGCTCGGTACGTCAGTGAGATTGCTGTGGAGCATCCGGTTCACGCGCATGTCGAATGCTGGGATGATGCTGTTGTCGTGCAGCGTACTTACGTTCGGCGGAGGTACGCCCTATCGCGATGCGTCCGTGTCACTCGACGTGTAACGCGGGCGTACCATCGCGTGGAATTGTGGCACTCTCAGCTGACCAATCTGAGCTCCGTCCGAGCGGCGAAAGCCAACTACTGCAGTTGCGCGGCAGCTATCGGCATGGCCAGCACCGGAACGTATCGCGCCCATGCTCTGGAGCGCATTCATGTGACCGACACGACGAGAAACGCCATCAGCAGCAACAGACGTTCGAGCGGCCTCATCGCGTGGACCTTCGGTTGCGCGCGTGGCGAGTGAGTGTTCCGGGCCCCCAGGCAACGTGACCGCGGCAGCTGCAAAGGCCGTGAGCAACCCGCCAATTCGCATGTCGAAGTGTGATCCGTAAATCGGAAACAACATGTACGCGAGATTGAGCGTTGCGTGAAACAGCGCGACCGCAAACACGCTGCCGTTCGTATTGTTGTAGTGCCAGACGATGAGCACGCGTGACGACAGTGCATACACGCACCACCAGGCAATCCACATCGGTGATCGGTGCAGGAGAATCAACGGGACAAGGTGCCAGATGACCGCAACCCCGCCGAGGGTGAGGCCGGAAAGCAATGCGCTCATGCGACTCAGCAGCGGGTCGAGCGCGTATCCTGACCAGCCAAGTTCCTCACCGAGCGCACCGACGAAGAACGCCAGTGCCATCAACAGCGTTGGCACTACTTATACGTGTGGTGCAGGCAATGGCACGCCTTTCCAGCGCATCAGCCCATACATCACCATGCTGACGCCGGGCATCAATAGGAAAGTGGGTACGTACCAACGCCTGGCCGTGATGCGCCGGAAGTCCAGTGATCGGCGCAGCAGCGCAGTGACGCCATCAGCCTTCTTATCGCCGTGGACGATTAACAACGCTGCCAGCATGGGGCAGAACGCCGCGAGCACGCCGACGGACAATCCAGGTATCAACTGCACGTCGGACGAGGCACTGAGCAGCCAGAACGGAACCGACAGGCCGAGCACCAAGGCAAAGAACGCGAGCGGCGATTTATGCGTGTCGATCGGCATTGGCAATCATGGTCGCGCCTTTACTTCCCATCTCGGTGGTACGCCTCGATAGCTGGCACGTTGACTGAAACGGCCGCGTCCGCCGTTGCGATCGTGATAAAGTCCTCCATGAATTCATCAGCAGAATGCCTCTGGCCTGCTTGCTGATTCAGCTGCGCAGGGCGGACGCCCATACGTGAAGTGCACCAAACAGCACAGACGCGCGGAACATGAACCATGAGTCCAACACATAAGCTGACAGAATCAGCAAAACGATCGGCGCAGACGCCAATGGCGAAGAAATTCCGATGAGTGAAGCACTCAGCAAGTTGGGAGTGCTTCCACCGAGAAAGAATCGAATCCAAGCCGAGTAATAGACCGTCAATGCGACTCCCATGCCGGCGATGGTGTGCGCTGCATACCGCTTGGTCAGATGCAGCGAGCAGAAGAATGGCCACGCGAGCGTCACTACGCGGCCAACGTTTTCCGCAAGTGCGAGGGGAAGGGGAACGGTACCGATCGCGCCTGCAGCGGACTTTGGAAGCAGCATCCACGCCACATTTGGAATCATCAAGAGCACGGGAATGATCACTCCCGATCTGATCGCGAGTTTCAAGGTTTCCTCATTTCTTCAAGAAAGAAAGCATCGTACTGGCCGGGCGGCCCCGTGCTCTGAAGGCCCCTGAGCAGCGTGAAAGTGCTGATCACGGTCGCGACGGTCAGTACGCCCCACACTGGCAACTCTCCAGGCGCCTTCACAAATCCACGGCAGATCGCGACAATCGAATTGACGGACAGCACGATCAGATAGAGCGAGCTTTGGATACCCGCGATACCTGCCACGATGCCGCCCCACGGATTTCGGCGCCACAGGAGCACACCGCCGATGGCCATGAGTGGCACCATGATCGACGTGTCCAACGCGGCTACGAGCTTGAATGCCTCACGCTCGACAGGAGTTGGACGTCCAGCGAACACGTAGGCCGCCCAGATCCCGAACCATACGAGTGACAAGCCGCCAGCGACAAACAGGAAATAGCCGCCGATGGCTCGAACCGGAGTTTGGGGGTCAAATGAAGCGAATTGTGAAGCGTCGATGCGCGACACAACGAGAATCAAAGTCACGACGGACAGGACCAGCAGCAACACGTACAATGGGAAGAAGGCGTTGAGCGCCGCGCCGAGCATGTAGTACGCGTAATTGTACGAGCTGAAGCCGAGCACGCCGAGCCAGAGGACCAAGGCTTGCCCGTAGCCCCGACGAACGAGCACGAGAGCCGAAACGAGCAACGGCACCACCAGAACGAGGGTGACGAGATCGTTCCCAAACCACGTAGCGCGTATCCACGCCACATCGCGGTATTGATGCTCGAGCAATCGGCCAAGCACCGCTTGCACCGTCATGAGCGCTGTGATCACCGCAGACAGCAAATAGGGAGCGTTCAAGTTTCTGCTCAAAGACACCCTTGAAGTGCGCCGGATCGGCGGATGAATTGTGCTGTACCACGAATCCGCTTTAACGTCGCGTTGCGCACAGGCGCGCTGATTGTAAAGTGGTGCATGGCACAAATATGGCGCGACAGTCAGCGCTGTTTTTCCGGGGCGTTTGACACCGCATCCTCGCGCTTCATGCGTTCCTGCCGCGCGCGTTCCTTGTCGCTGGGCGTATTGAGCGCGACATCGGCGGTCTTGACCTCGCCCGCCCGCTCGTAGTGTGCGACCACGAGGCCGGTGTCTGACACACGCGACCTGGTGAGCCTGTAACTATGCGGCGCTGAGCCGTCGGCAAACAATTTCTTCCCCTTCCCGAGGACGACCGGCACCGTGAACGTGCTGATGGCATCCACCAGGTCGTGCGCGAGGAGTGCGTGTACGAGCTCTGTGCTACCCTGCGTGATGAGGTTTGGGCCACTTTCCTCGCGCAAACGCCGAACATCGTCAATGCTGCGAAGAAGTACGGTGCCTGCCCAACTTGTATCGACGTTGGCCGAGCTCGACACGACGTATTTTGTGATTCGGCGAAACAGTTCGGCGATGCCGCCATAATCGGCATTCGCATTGTAGTAGGGCCAGTAGGCGGCAAAGATTTCATAGGTCTTGCGACCAAGCAGCAGATCGCACGGTTCGGCCAGGACCCGATTGATCTCCTCTCCGCCGACTTGATCGAAGTACGGCACGGACCATCCGCCAAACCGGAAGCCGTTGCTCGGGTCTTCAGTCGTGCCGCCGGGGGCTTGCATAATGCCGTCGAGCGAGAGCTGAGCTCCAACGAGAATTTTGCGCATGGGAAACGCTTGGTGCGTGGTGGGGATCAGCAAAACCACATGTAATGCGGCCAGCAGTGGCGAGTGTTTACAGCGTCGCTTTTCATGAACCGTGGCGCACCGTTCACGCTTTTGGTGTTGCGACATTCACCATCCACGGCACGCTGAACTTGTCTGTTAACATCCCGAACGATGAGGTCCAGAAAGTTTTCATTAGTGGCATGCTGACCGTGCCACCGACACCGAGGGCCGCGAAGACGCGTTGGGCTTCAGCGTCGTCAGCGACCTCGATTGCGAGCGTCATCCCCTTAAACTCAGGGAGTTTTTCGCCCATGCCGTCGTCGGCCATGAGGTCGGTGTCGCCAATCCGGAACGCGGCATTCATGATCTTCTCTGCGTAACCAGGCGGCGTCTTCATGCCTTGGTCTGGGTGGTCCTTCCAACGCACCAGGCTGGTGACTTGAGCGCCCAGCGACGTTTTGTAAAACTCCAAAGCTTCTTCGCAGCGACCGTTAAACGATACGTACGCCTGAATTTTCATGTCATTTTCTCGTGGCTTGAAATGAGACTGCACCGGTGTTGTAAACTCCATCGGTTTCGGTGCAAGTGCTGCGCCAGCACGTCGTGAAAATTGTTCGAGTCGCCGCCCGCACCGTCGCGGCGGCGATGCACTCACCTCCGCACCCGCGCCGCCGTAGCCGCGCTCGGCAATGCGCGGATTCCCCCTCGGACAGACCATCAGGACCGCGCCGCCTGAGCCTCACCCCGACGTCCCGACCTCGCGCGGTGAAGTTCGACGTGCGTGGTGGCTTCATTCGTGCCAATCATCACTCGTGTGTCGCCTCAGCGTGTCAGCGCCTCGCCACCACCGCAAACCGGAGGGACCGCGAGGCGCGCGAGCGGAGCGGAGATCACGCTGACGGCCGTGCCTCGGCGTTCGCGCAGTTCATCCGTTTGACCCCGATCGAAAGTCCCATGCCGGCAGCTCCTTTGCGGAAACTGTGCTGCAGCACCAGAGCGCAGGCCGCCACACCCGCAGCGACGGAGACAAGGATGACGCTGCTCATCATTTTGATCGCGAGCACGTTACTCGCTTGACTGGGTGGCCAGTTCGTTGCTCCGCCCCTTCGCGAGTGGGCGGCCGCTACTCGTGTCGGCCTGGCTATCATGTTCCGCTTTACGGCTACAACGCATTTCAACAGCATGCGCGCATACATGATTCAGATGGTCGCTGTGATGATGCCGAATCCTGCGTTCCTTGTCACGCTCACCGGCGCTTGCGAAGGCCTCGGTGCAATAGGTCTCCTCGTTCCGCGTATGCGCCGCGTTGCCGCAATGGCACTAATCCTGCTCCTGCTCTTCCTCATCACCGTCGTTTGGTGGTCCGGTGTTCGTGTACCGCGCTGATTCATCGGCCGCAGGTTACGCCGTAATCGCTGCGCTCTGCGCGCGTGGCTACGAAGACACGTTCGACGAGATCATGGCGTTGTTTGCCGATGCGACTCACGTGATTGCGACTCGCGATGGACAGCTGGTGAACCATGCGGTGCCGCGCACCCTTTTTACATTTAACCGCGCGCTGCGGTGGGGCTATATCGGACGCGACTTTCTTGGAGCGATTCGGGTGGGAGCTGTGGGCAGGTCCACTGCTTGTGCCAAACATGGGCGCCAGCGCCCTGCCGCGATGAGCCCTTTGGGCCGCGCTTCTTTATCCTGAGGAACATCTATCTGGCACATCGACGCGTTGCGATCATCGGCACCGGCTGGGTTGGCGCCAGCGTAGCCATCTCGACGCTGCACGCCGGCGTGGCCGATGAGCTGCTGCTCACCGACGCCCGCGCGGACGTGGCCGAAGGCGAGGCGATGGACTTGGCGCAAGGGGCGGCCTACTACCCCAGCGCCACGGTGCGCACGGCCAGCGTCGAGGAGATGGTCGATGCCGACGTGGTAGTGGTCGCCGCCGGCAGCGGCGGCAAGACCGGGCAATCCCGGCTGGAATTGCTGCAAGGCAACGCCAGCCTGATCACCGACCTGGGCCGACGGCTGGCTGGCTGCCGCGGCACGGTGCTGATGGTGAGCAACCCGGTGGACGTCCTGACCCGAGTGATGCAGCAAGCGAGCGGTTTGCCCCCCGAGCGCGTGCTGGGCACGGGCACCGTGCTGGACACGACCCGGCTGCGTCAGATGCTCGGGCT
>JAYUWD010000291.1:0-13776 GCA_043753735.1 Gemmatimonadaceae bacterium | reverse complement strand
ATGAAGGGCGACTCGGGTGGAGCGGCGTGGAATGAACGGCGTGATGTAGTGCGAGATCGAAACGCGAAAAGCAACTGCAATCAGTCAGTTTACGGACTCTCCACCACACTATCCCGTGTGATTTCACTGACATTCTTGCAGCCAGCGAGCCCCATCGTCAGATCAAACTCACCTTGAATGTTGCGCAGTACTTCACGCACACCCGTCTCACCGGCGATGGCCAAGCCGTACACGTACGGCCGCCCAAGCAATACGGCCGATGCGCCAAGTGCAAGCGCCTTGAAGATGTCAGCACCACCGCGAATGCCGGAATCGAAAAGAATCGGGATGCGTTGTTTTACAACGTCGACCACCGACGGCAACGCGTCGAGTGTCGCGATTTCGCCGTCGATCTGTCGCCCGCCGTGATTCGAAACGACGATTCCGTCCACGCCATGTTCCAGTGCGAGCCGCGCGTCGTCCGGATGCAGAATGCCCTTCAGGATGATGGGCAACGACGTCATCGTGCGGAGGCGCGTCAGGTCAGACCACTGCAGCGATGGGCGTGAATACGTTGCGATGAAGCGACGAACCGCTTTGCGTGGCCAGCCTGTGCGCAGTTTTTCGGCCAGTGGTCCGGGGGTACGCGCAAGCAGATCACGCATGACCGCCAATGCGTGCAGATTTGCGCGCGTGGTGGGTGCAACACCGTCGTGCGGGAGTTGGAGTTCGCGTTGGAACACGGGGTCGCTCACATACTGTGCGATCCCCATTCCCCGCATGAACGGCATGTATGCGAGGTCAAGATCGCGCGGGCGCCATCCAAGCATCGTCGTGTCGAGTGTCAGGACGATACCGCAGCAGCCGCAAGCTTCAGCGCGCCGCACGAAGCTGCCAACAAGATCGTCGGAACGCGACCAGTATAGTTGAAAGAACCGCGGCGTACGGCCCATGGCAGCTGCACACATTTCCATCGCCACGGACGCCTGATTGGAGAAGATCATCGGCACCCCTTCGGCACCCGCCGCGCGCGCGACCGCAAGATCGGCGTCGCGATGTGCGAGTTCGAGCACGCCAATCGGGGCGGTCAGCAGCGGGGCGGGGAGCTCGTTCCCGAACAGCGTCACGCGGGAATCCCGATGCTCGACGTTGCGCAATACGCGGGGCACGATGCGCCACCGATCGAAGGCTCGTCGGTTGGCCGACATCGTAGCTTCGCGTCCCGCGCCACCAACGATGTAAGCAGTGGCCTCTTTGCTCATCACCGCGATCGCGCGCGCCTGGAGCGCATGTTCGGCGACGGGCACAGACGGCTTTCGTCCGCCAATGCCGTCAAGGTAGATCTGCGTCTGCCGCTGCGTGCCCATCATGGCGCGTTTCCGGAAGCCACTAAGCGAGCACTGAACGCGGACGTCATAGCCGAATCACTCGGTCGCGTGCGACGCTTCTGGCGAGGCACCACTGCGCAACGAAATAGGATCCCAGCACCACGACATTGCGATACGGCACGTCGATGCGGAACCGATCTATTGCAAGCGCCGCGTCGGAGAGGACAAACCATGCGCCACCGATCGCCGCGCGACGCGCCTGCTCACTGCCGCTCTGCAGCATCCACACCGCTCCTTGCGCGGCCATGATGGTAATCACGGCGACATATACGATCACCGGCACGCGTAGACCGTTCGGCAGTACTGGGAGCAGTGACGATAGGAGCGTGGCAGCGACGAGCGCGTAGCCCAGAAATGCGACCGGGCGCGACGCGATCCGACTTTGCGTAAGGAACGCCCCGATGTAGCAGAGATGCGCGACGAGGAACGCGATCAACCCGGGCACGAAGTGATCGTTGGGAAGCATGAGCAACACATCGCCCACCAGCGAACTGGCCAACCCTGCGATGATCAACTGGCGGTAACGCGTAGAGACAGGCGTCGATGCGGTTGCTGCGATGAGCAGTATGGCGACGGTCGCGAGTGGCTTCGCGATATAGTGCGCGAGCAACCAGTCCGGGCGGCCGCTGGCAGTGACTATGGCTATCAGCGCGCCAGAAACCAATAGCGCGGTCAACAGGCGTTGCGAAACAGGAAGCTGCATGGCGCGGAAGCTGGCGGTCGTCGCATGGGGCGTCCAGCACCAACGCGGTACAATTCACGAGCGGACGCGCACCCGCTTACCGGCGCTCCGATCAACCGCCCCAGCGTGCCCCGAGTTGCTTGCCCACGTAGATGCCCACACCGGTGCCCACCATCGACAGCGCAAACGCGGTGAAGTATCCAATTCCCTCGCCGAGATACCACCCCACACTCCCAAGCACAAAGGTGCAGAGCGTGATCATCAATCGGTTCATAGCGGTTGTCCGTCTGGAAGAACTGACCCATAATCGCCACCTGCGAGGGTCGTACACGGGAGACGATGGACCGCAGAGAAGGGTACGGCGTAGCGCCGAAACAGGCGGCGCAAATCGTCCCTGAACAGCTCTAAAAACCACCGTTGACAGGCTGTTCAGTCGGTGCTAGCGTCTGGTGGCGCGAATTACAGGATGGGTGTGCTGGGGTGCATGGATGCGGGAGCAGCGGGCGACTTCGGGGACCTGGCTGATCGCGGGTCCCCTTTTTTTAGCGATGCATCAGGTGATTCGTGCACGGCCGATATCGACGGATATCGGCATCCCAACGCGGGGGGCATGTCCGCGAACAACGAGTGCTCGGTGCGTACGGCAGGGCCGGACTCCGAACACACAGCAACAGGAGTAGCGCCATGCGTACGACCGGCAAGGTAAAGTGGTTCAACGATGCCAAGGGCTTTGGCTTCATCACGCCCGACGACGGCTCCAAGGATTGCTTCGTCCACCACTCGGCAATCCAAGGAGGCGGCTTCCGCTCCCTGGCCGAGGGCGAGCATGTCGAATTCGACATCGTGCAGGGGCAGAAGGGCCCGGCAGCCGAGCAGGTGACGAAAGTCCGCGCCTGATGCTCCGGAGGTGGTTGCGGTACGGTGTGTGTAATGAAGGGCCGCTGACGTTGCGTCTGCGGCCCTTCACTAATGACGTTCTATAAGCCGAGCGATGCCGAAGGCGGCGCCGGCCGCGAGACCGCCGATCGTTACGGTCTGCAGGCCGCTTTTGAAAGCGGAGACGCCGGTGAAGCGCCCCTTGATCCACCCGAAGACGGCAAGTGCGATCATGGTCACGATCACGGACACGGTCAGCGCGCGTGACGCATCGTTCGTGTAGATCATGTACGGCGCGAGCGGCACAAATCCGCCGGCAATGTAGGCGCCGGCGATTGTGAGGGCGCTTCGCACCGCGCGTTTGGGATCGGGTTGTTCGAGGCCAAGTTCAAAACGCATCATGAAATCGCGCCAGGCGTCCGGACGCCGCTCAAGGCCATTCATGACCAGCAAACTTTCGTTCGCGGTAAGACCATACGCTTCGAGCACTTCGCGAACCTCTCGACGCTCGGCCTCCGGCTTCTCAACGATTTCCCTCTCTTCGCGCTTCAACTCGCTGTGATAATGCTCTTCCTGACTGCGCGCAGCGAGATATCCGCCCAGCCCCATCGCGATGGAGCCCGCCGCAATCTCCGCCAGTCCGGCAGTGACCACGAGCGACGTGGCCGCGACCGCACCGGAGATTCCGGCCGCGAGCGCGAAAGGCACAGTCAGTCCATCGGACATGCCGATGACAACATCGCGCACCGACTCGTTGCCGGTGAAATGTTCTTCGTGGTGCGGCTGATGCTCAGTGTGGTGATAGAGCGTGCCCATGATGCTCCGATTGGTGGCAATTAAAATCTTATGCAAGTGAAGGTGGAGGGTCCGCCATCGAGTTGTCTACTCGCCAACCGTTCAATCGTCACGTGAATTTTGCTGTCAGCTCGCTGGTGAAAGCAGTGGCGCCACTTCGCTGAAGAGCGACGGCAGTGCCTCGGCAAACGCGTCAATGTCAGCATGGGTGAGCCCCAGCCAGGCCAGCACTTCGACGTCGGGTTCCAACGATTCGACGGTACGCGAGTAGCCGATGTTGACGCGTGCGGCGAGGTGATCGGCGACGTTGACGATCGCCACGAGCCGTCGCTCCTGTGGTGGAAGCAACAGCGGCGAATGATGGCATCCGCTCACGCGCTGCAGGGCAATGGGGAAACGCCATGTCTGCGCCAGTGCTGCACCAAAGGCTTCGTGCGTCGCACCAATGTTGCGCAGCTCCGCATCGCGAAAGGAGAGTGTGGGATCTGCGCTCACCTCCGCCAACACAGCCACGAACTGGTCGCGGCAGGTGTGCATCTCGACAATCAACCCTATGTCGTGCATCAGACCGGCGAGGAATGCATCACTGGCGTCCACACCACCGACCTTGCCGGCGATGAGGCGTGACGCGGTTGCAACAGCGATCGCATGAGTCCACAGGTCGCGCGGTTCAAATCCGCCAGGCAGCGGGCCGGCGCGAAACATTCGAGCCAGACTTGCGGCAATCGCGATGTTTTTCACCGCTCCGAATCCGAGTACGACGATCGCCGTACCAATGGAGGACACTTCGCGCCGCATTCCGTAGAACGCGGAGTTGACAATGCGAATGACGCGCGCGCTCAGCGTCGGGTCGCGCGACAGGACGCGATCGAGATCGTCGCCTGTCGCCTGTGGATCTTCCGCGAGCCGCATCACTTCGAGCGCTACTTCGGGAAGTGTCGCCATCTGGCCGGCACGTGCGATCGACGTGCTGATCAGCGTGTCCGCGGCAGCATTCCTCGCGTGAAGATCAGAATCAGTCGACATGTTGACTCAGTGATTGGCCACGACGGGGGCGCCCACCAGCACGCCGGGGTGCGGAGCGTTCAGTAAATCTGCGATCGCGGTTGCCGGCATGGGACGGGCAAGGAGATACCCCTGACCAAATCCACACCCTAACGCCTGCAACATAGCCAACTGCTCGGCATCCTCGATGCCTTCGGCGACGACCTGGAGATTCAGATTGTCGGCAAGCGTCACCACCGCGTGAAGCAGCGCAGCATAATCCCGCCCGAGACTGAGATTTGCAACAAACGCGCGGTCGACCTTGAGCACATCGAGCGGAAACTCCTGCAGACAGGACAGTGACGAGTAGCCGGTGCCAAAGTCGTCCATGGCCAGACGAATCCCCGTCGCGCGCAATTCGGCGAGCAGCCGCAGTGCACTCTGGCGATTCTGCATGATCTGCGACTCGGTCACTTCAAGCTGCAGTTGATCAGGCCTGACACCCGTCTCGCGCAATACAGCAATGATCTTTCCCATCAGATTGGGATCGGCAAACTGCATGCGCGAAAGATTCACGCTGATGTACTGCAGCTGCTGCACCGAACCCGCGGAGCGCCACCGCGCGAATGCCAGACAGGCCTCGCGCAATAGGTAGTCACTGAGGGGGAGGATGAGATTTGTTTCCTCCGCGATGGGGATGAAGGTCGAAGGCGGAATGATGCCGCGCGTCGGATGCGTCCAGCGAGCCAGTGCCTCCACGCCGTGCACCGTGTGGTCTTCAAGCGAAACGATCGGCTGATAGGCGAGATGCAGCTGGGACGTACCGATTGCGGCCTGCAGATCGTTCTCCAGGCTGACACGCATGCGTACTGCTTCACCCATCGCACTCGTGAAGAGGACGTGGCATGCCTTTCCACGGGCTTTCGCCTCATACATGGCAATATCGGCATCGCGCAGCATGTCGTCCGCCGACGTGTGTTCGGCGGAGCAGATGACGGCGCCAATACTTGCCGAAGAGCGCACAACGTGGCCATCGAGTTCATACGGGATGGCCAGCGCTTCGAGCAGGCGGTCCGCTACGGCCTTGACGACGTCAGCATGCATGACCCCATCGAGTAGAACAACAAATTCATCACCACCCAGTCGTGCGACGGTGTTGCCGGAAACGTCACGACTACTGCTTCCAGTCGCGCGGAGATTGGTGCGCAGCCGCTCCGCAATCGCCTTGAGCAAGAGATCACCGACGTCATGTCCAAGCGTGTCGTTGACATACTTGAATCGATCGAAGTCGAGGAATAGAAGCGTGAAGCCGAGTGCCGGGATGTCTCGTGCACGCTCGTGAGCGTGCGTCAGGCGTTCAGTGAGTAGCGCGCGATTGGCGAGCCCAGTGAGTTTGTCGAACAACGCGGCATTCTTGAGTTCGTTCAGCATCCGCTGGCGTTCGAGCACTGATCCGACTCGAGCCCGTAATTCAACCGGCGTGAAGGGTTTGCGGATGTAGTCGATCGCCCCGGCGGTGAAGCACGCGGCGAGCGTCTTGTTGCTTTCGCTGCCGGTAACCATGATCACCGGAACGGACGACAAGGCGGGATCTACTTTCAGCCGACCCAGTACATCGATCCCACTGCCAGTCGGCATGTCGTGATCGAGCAGGATCAGATCGGCCGAGTCGGTCCGCGCGCGCGTCAGCCCCTCGTCGCCACTGCTTGCACAGCTTACACGCAGCGAGAGGGGCTTGAGCATCGCGACCACCAACGCGTGGATCGTGTTGTCGTCGTCGATAAGGATGACGTGGGGGCTGTTCGACGCCACAACCGCCATTGAATGGAGTGGGATGCTCATTGGGTCTGCTCTGGGGCCAATGCGCCGCTCCTGATCGCCGCGCGGCAGCGGTCTATCAATCGGGTGATCGTAATGTCGCGTGCCGACGCGTCAGTCGTGCACTGGACCGCCTGCTCAACTGAGCGCGCGGCGTCACTGATTGGTGTGAATCCATACCCGCCCGCAGCGCCCTTGAGTTGATGGACGAGCGCGGCGAGCGCGGCCGCCTGGTCACTGTTGCGATAGCTCTCGAGCCGATCGACTGCATCACCGAGATGGGCCAGAAACTGCCGCACGAGTTCAGCCATGTCCGGGTCAACGGAAAGGTCGCTCACAAGGACATCGTCGAGCTCATGCCCATTTTGATCGGCGTCGTTGCACTGCAATGCGTAGCTCCGCGGTTCGTCGAGCACTGCACCAAACAGTTCATTGCTTGTAGCTGTACGGCTGGCATCCAGCCAACGCGCGCAGGTGCGTAGCAGATGCACCTTCTCGATCGGCTTGGATGCGTAATCATCGCATCCGGCCACGAGACACTTTTGTCGGTCTTCCGCCATTGCGTGGGCTGTGAGCGCGATGATCGGCATCGACGAACGATCGTTACGCAGTGTACGCGCCAGTGTGTAGCCATCCATCTCCGGCATTTGCATGTCGGTGACCAGCAGATCGAACGGAACGCGATCGCGAGTGGCCTGTGCGATCAGCTCGAGTGCGATCCGACCATTGGCCGCAATCGTGACCTCAGCCCCTGCCTTGCGAAGATGAAATGCGATGAGGCGTTGGTTGTCTTCGCCATCTTCGGCCAACAGGATGCGCCCGTGCAGTCCCGTGACCTGTTCAGTGCGAGCCGATGCGTACAACGCCAGAGTCGGCGTGCATGCGTCGAGATCGGTGATGAGCACACTGTCTGCAACGGGGACCAGTGGCAGCTCCAGTACAAAGCAGGAGCCACGTTCAGGCACCGAGTAGTCGAGTCGAACATTGCCGCTCATCAGCGATGCGAGACGTCGACAAATCGTGAGGCCGAGGCCAGTGCCGCCGTGTCGTCGCGTGACCGACGCATCGGCCTGCATGAACGGCTGGAAGAGCGCGCTGACCTGCGCTTTGCTCATGCCAGGGCCCGTGTCTTCCACTTCGATGCGCAATAGCGGACCATCCGCATGCTCGGCGACCATCGCGCGCACGACGACGCTTCCATGCTCCGTGAACTTGGCCGCGTTGCCGACGAGGTTCATCAGGATCTGTCGCAGACGAGTCGGATCGCTGCTGATGCGATCTGGTACGGCCGTCGTGAGCGACGTCCGCAGGGTGACGCCCTTTTCCGCCGCGCGGGTGCGCATCAGGCTGTCGACATCCAGGAGCAGTCGCGGCAGCGAAGTCTCGACCGCCTCGATCACCATCTTGCCGGCTTCGATCTTGGAGAGATCGAGGATGTCGTTGATGACGGAGAGCAGATGCGTTCCGGCGCGCCGCACAGTGTCGACGGTTCCCGTCAGATGTGCATGCGACTTGGACGCGGAAAGCTCGTCGCGCAAAATGTCTGTGTAGCCCAGGATGGCGGTCAGCGGCGTACGGATTTCGTGGCTCATGTTGGCCAGAAACTCGCTCTTGGACTGACTCGCGATCTCGGCCTGAGCTGCCATATCGTTGGCGCGCGCCGTCGCATCCTCGAGAACCTGGTTGATCTCGAGCAGACGGTTGTGGGCGGTCTCCGATTCTGCACGGGCCTCGTGCAGCGCTTCTTCGCGCTCCACCTCGGCCGTTACGTCGGTCGCCGTGCCGAGCATTCCCACCGTATTGCCGTGCGCATCCAGACGGGCATGCGCCACCGCGCGCACCCAACGCACGCCATTGTTCGATTCGCGCCGCCGCGCAACGAGGGCATACGGTTTGCCAGTCTGCGCGGTGTGTGCCACCAACGCTTGCAGTTGTATCGCGTCGTCAGGAGCATAGTCGCTCATCGCGCCTTCGAAGTTCGGTGGCCCCAGCGATTCGTCGCGCTCAAAAAGCATGTACAGCTGGCGCGACCATTCAATCAGCCCGGTCCCGAGATCAAACGACCAGCTTCCGGTACGGGCAATGGTTTGCGCCTCTTCAAGCGACGCCGTGGCGTGCTGCAACTCGGCTTCAACGTGCTTCTGAACATGGATATCCTGGATTGAACCGGCCAGCCGTCGGGCGCCCCCGTCCGCATCGCGCTGTGCCTTGCAACGCATCCTGAACCAGTGATACTGGCCATCGAGCCGCCGAATGCGAACCTGTCTGTCGACCGGCGTGTCGGCCTTGACGAGATTGGTGAGTGCGTCGATCACACCCTTCCGATCATCCGCATGCAGCGATCCGTAAAACGTCTTGAGTGAAAACGGAAACCGCTCGTTCGCATCGGAGAAGCCCAGCAGCTCCCAACAGCGCGGCGAGAACCAGATATCGTTCGTGCCGACCGCCCAATCCCACAAACCATCGCTGGTGCCAGCGACAGCGACTTCGTAGCGCTGCTGTGCGTCTTCCGCGCGCAATTCGGCCGTCTTGCGCGGCGATACGTCGAGGAAAATTCCGGCGGCGCGGATTGCTTTTCCGTTTTCGTCCCTTTCAGTGGCGCGTCCAGATGCGAGCACCCACGCCCACGACCCGTCTGCGCGAAGCAACCGATACTCGACCTCGTATTGCGGGGTAAGCCCGTCGACGTGGGCATTGAACGCCCCCCACACGAAGCCTTTGTCGTCGGGGTGCACCAGGCGATCCCACGCGCTCGCGTGGTTCGCGAAGGTGGCAGGGTCGTAGCCAAGCATCGACGAGAACCGAGGGTTGAATACAGCGTCTCCGGTAGGGACGTGCCAATCCCACGTGCCAAGACCTGCGCCGTCAACGGCGAGATCGAGCCGTCTGTCGCGATCGAGTTGGTCGGTGATGTCGCGAAAGGTTGCCACGACGCTTCGAGTGTCCGCGCGCATGCCGTGTGTCAGTGCGCAATTGACAGAAATCCACCGTCGTGAGCCATCGGGCCAACTCAAGCCCTGAACAAAGTCACGCTGCGGCTCGCCCGTGCGCAACGTGATCATGGCCGGCATTTCGCTGCCCGCCATCGGAGTACCATCCGTGTGGGTGGCGCCCCAACGTTTGTCGACTGCGGCGCGACCGCAGATCTGATCTTGTGAAAGACCGAGAATGCGCTCGGCCGCCGGATTGCACTCAAGCACGGTGCTGTCGGGGCCAATGACTACCACACCTTCGCCCATCGTTTCAAAGACCGACGAGAGGCGCTCCCGCTGTGCCACCTGCTGTGTGATGTCGGTTTGCAGCGCGAGAAAGCCGATCACCATGTTCGATGCATCCCGGAGCGGCTGCACGTCGAAGTCGACCCAGAACTGACGCCCGTCCTTGGCGCGGTGGACGACCTCGCCATGAAACCCTGCGCCGCTCGCAAGCGACGTGCGGAGATTCAGCAGCGTCCCCGGATCCGATTCCTCGCTGTACAAAAGCTCCCCGGGGATGTGTCCGAGCGCGTCGTCGAAGGCGTAGCCCGTCATGCCGACAAAGCCCTCGTTCACCCACGTAATGCGACGCTCCAAATCCATGAAGATGACGGAGTTGTGCGTGCGTTCCGCAGCGAGTGAAAGCCGGGCAAGCTCTGCCTGCCGCGAGGCCGACGCGGCATGTTGACGTTGCACCACCCGCACCGTCGGTTCAACGACAAGCGCCGCGACAATCACAATCAGAAACACGAGCGCGCCGGCAACGACAAGCGACATGCGCACCGACTCGCTGGTTTCGGCTTCCGCAAATGCCTGCATCGTCGCGACTGCGGCTTCCATGTCGAGCAGGAAGCGATCTGCATGCTGCCCGATCTGCCGGGTGTGAACCGAAGCGCGCGCAGCGTCGGCGTCGGTCAGCAGGTTGTGAGACGCCCCAACCAACGCTGCGCGCTCGATGTCCGTTGCCGCGAAGGCGCGTTGTGTTTTACGGGCCCGCGGCTGTGCCCCGGACGACAAAGAATCGATCAAGCGATGCAGCTGCCTCGATTCGTCGACCAGACGGGCGGTTGCGCTTCGGAGATTTGCAGAGTCGTACACGCCGCTCGTTGAACCGGCGTGACGCGCGATTGCCTGACTCAGCATGCGCTGATGTCCGGCGAGGTTGACCAGTCGTGCGCCGGTCGCCGTTCGCTGCACGACCCGAACCTCGCCAAGTCCGCCGAGGCAGATGGCGATGGCGAGAAACCCCAGCGCGCCGAAGATCGCAACGCGCATTTGCCGATGCGGGCTCACGGCGGTCACGGTCTTTTCAACCTCAACGCTACCGCAAGCAGCGTGTCGATCCACCGACGGGACGGGCGGCGCACGTCCGATCGAACTGTTTCCGCGGGTGTGGCGCCGTCAATCATCGGAACGAGACTCTGGAAGCAAAGGGGAGGGTCTGGTATCACGATGCGTGACCGCCCTACCACGCTGCTATCGACCGATGGAGCGTTCGACTTGAGCCAACGGCATCAGAGTTTGTGTGTTGACAGCAGCAAACTGGTTTCGGAGTTGGAGATGCCCTTGATGGTCCGAATGCCGCGTAACGCCTCGTCGAAGGTCTCAAGGCTGTCGGTGCCCAGCTCGGCGATGATATCCCAGCGCCCGTTGGTGGTGTGCAGGGCGCGCACTTCGGGGTAGCCGCGGAGTGTCTTGAGGATGATGTCCGACCGATCGCCCTCGACGCTGATCATCATCACGGCACGGACGCGATAGGCGGCGGCTTCCGGCGCGGTGCGGACGGTGAAGCCCAGGAGCACACGCTGTTCGACGAGTTTGTCGATGCGGTTCTGGACGGTTCCGCGTGAGACGCCCAGCTGTTTAGCGAGCTGCGCGACGGAAAGGCGGGCGTTTTCGCGGAGGAGTGAAATGAGGCGGAGGTCCTGCTTATCCATGGCGGCGGACCACGTGGGGGAGCCGAGTATTGTACATAGTGCTTGAAACTACTGCCAAATAGTCAACTATTCAAGCACTTTTGTGCACTAGTCTAGCTTGTTGCTAACATCGGGGCGCCGCAATTTCACGTCATGTCTTCGCCACCGATAACCCCACGCCTCGTCGAGTCGCCCATCGTGGCCCGCCGGCCATCCGCCGTCGCCACCACCGGCACGGTCCAACTCATCGGCGTCCCCATGGACCTCGGCGCCAGTCGGCGGGGGGTCGACATGGGTCCCTCCGCAATGCGCCTTGCCAACGTCAGCGAACTCCTGCAACGACTCGGCTACCTCGTCGACGATATCGGCAATGTCACCGTGCCCGATCGCGCATCGATTTCCGACGTTCCGGGGGCACGACTTGCTGCCATCACCGATGTGTGCACCGAACTCGCGCGGCTGACGGCGTCGGCGGTGAGTTCAGGGGTGCGGCCGTTGGTGATCGGGGGCGATCACTCGCTCGCGGCAGGCTCGGTGGCCGGCACCGCGACCGCGCTCGCCGAACGGGGGCAGCGACTTGGCGTGATCTGGCTCGACGCGCACGGTGATCTGAACACACCCGAAACAAGTCCGAGTGGCAACGTGCACGGCATGCCCGTCGCTCATCTGCTCGGTCTTGGCGATGCACGACTGTCGCATCTGTCATCGGTGTTCCCCACGATTTTGCCGGAACATCTCGTCTTCGTCGGGTTGCGTGATCTGGATGGCGCCGAGAAGGCGCTGATCAAATCGCGCGGTCTGCACGCGTTCACCATGCGCGACATCGACGAACGCGGCTTGCGCGCAGTCATGGATGAAGCGGTGGCGATCGCGACGCGTGGAACCGGCGGGGTGCATCTGTCCTGCGACGCCGATTGGATCGACCCTGGTGAAGCGCCGGGCGTTGGCACGCCGGTGCGCGGAGGGGCGACGCTGCGCGAAGCGCATCTCGCGATGGAGATCATCCACGATTCGGGCGCGCTGGTCGCGATGGATCTGGTGGAAATCAATCCTATTCTCGACCGACACAATCACACCGCCGAACTGGCGGCCGAACTCATTGCGAGCGCCTTTGGGCGCCGCATTCTCTGAGCATCACCAGAACGCACACAGGCTGAGGGCTACATGATGTCCGAGAGCAGCACGATGCTGAACGCGACCGACGATAGCATTGCCCGGGAAGAGGCGTGGGGGGCGCACAATTATCATCCGCTCGATCTCGTCATCGAGCATGCGCGCGGCGCGTGGGTGACGGACGTCGAAGGACGACGCTATCTCGATTGTCTGAGCGCGTATTCGGCAGTGAATCAGGGGCATTGTCATCCGCGCATTCTGGCCACGCTCGTCGAACAGGCATCGCGCGTCACGCTCACGTCGCGCGCGTTCCGGAACGAGCAGTTGGGTGCCTTCTGCGAAGAGTTGGCCCAGTTGTGTGGCATGGAAATGGTGTTGCCGATGAACACTGGGGCCGAAGCGGTGGAGACGGCGATCAAGGCTGCGCGTCGGTGGGGATACACGCGCAAAGGCATTGCGGACGGTCAAGCGACGATCATCGCGTTCGACAACAATTTCCACGGACGCACGACCACGATTGTCGGCTTCTCGTCGGAACCGTCGTATCGCGCGCACTTTGGCCCCTTCGCTCCGGGTTTTGAGCTCGTCCCTTTCGGGGACATCGACGCCGTGCGCGCGGCGATCACCTCGAACACGTGCGCCGTACTGTTCGAGCCGATTCAGTGCGAGGCTGGCGTACTCATTCCCCCCGACGGTTACCTGAGCCAACTGTCTGCGCTCTGCCGCGAGCAGAATGTGCTGTTGATCGCCGACGAAATACAAACGGGACTTGGACGCACTGGCCGTATGTTCGCCTGCGATCACGAAGACGTGCTGCCGGACATGTACATACTCGGCAAGGCGCTGTCGGGTGGATTCTATCCCGTAAGCGCGGTCGTGTCGCGGCGCGATGTGCTCGACGTGTTTGGTCCAGGTTCGCACGGCAGCACGTTCGGCGGCAACCCGCTTGGATGTGCCGTCGCACGCACGGCGCTCAGGGTGCTCGACGACGAAGGTCTTGTGGCGCGGTCGGCGGAGTTGGGCGCGTGGTGGCTTTCCCAGCTGCGCACGATCCAACATCCCAGTATTGTCGGCATGCGCGGACGCGGTCTCATGATCGCCATCGAGCTGAACGAAAAGGCGCGCCCATTTTGCGAAGCGCTCAAAGAGCGTGGCATGTTGTGCAAGGAAACGCACGATTTTGTCATTCGTTTGTCACCCCCGCTCGTTGTCAGCCGAGACGATCTGGCATGGGCGGTGGAGCAGTTGCG
>JAYUWD010000290.1:0-13810 GCA_043753735.1 Gemmatimonadaceae bacterium | reverse complement strand
CACCTGCTTCGGTTTGCGCAACCAAGTAGTCGCCCACAGCCGTTGCCAGCCGATCGAGCAGGGTGTGCGCAAGCAACGGATTCTCGAACAGCATCCGTTTGGCGATCGCGAACTGCTTTGTCCCTTTGCCTTCGACCATGTACGCGGCGAGCGTCCACGGCGCGCCGGCAAATCCGATGAGCGGCACCTTGTTGCCGATCTCGCGACGCGCGAGCCGCAACGCGTCCAGCACGTAGCCAAGACCATCGTGCGGATCGACGGCGTGCAACCGCGCGAGGTCTGCGTTGCTCCGAATTGGCGAGGAGAATTGCGGACCGATCCCCTCATCCAGTGTGAGGTGCATCCCCATCGCTTCGGGGATGACGAGGATGTCGCTGAAGATGATCGCCGCATCGACACCCACCAGATCAAGCGGCTGCAACGTCACTTCGACCGCAAGCTCTGGCGTGCGACACATCGTCAAAAAATCTGACTTCGCGCGGACTGCCCGATACTCCGGCAAGTAGCGGCCGGCTTGCCGCATCATCCAGACGGGCGGACGCTCGACAGACTCCGAGCGCAGCGCTCGGAGGAGGAGATCGTTGACAGGTGCCACCGATGGAACGGACAGCATTACGTGAACTGCTCCGGAGTAAGGGCAACGAGCGGCGAGGGACTTCGCGCGTCGGCACGCGCGTCGCGCGCGGTTTCGGCAACGGCATCGCGGCGTGCACGACCTGACGGCTTGGCGCCGCGCGGTCCACGCGCCATCGGGGTTTCGTTCGGTGAAAACATTTCGAACAACATCAACGCCTGTGCATCAAGCGGTTCGCCACGCTGCACCGCACTGCGCAACGCCGCCATCGGACCGGCAAGCAACTTTGCCACAATGCGGGATGCGGTACGGTTGGCGACTTCGGGATCGCTTGACGCATACGCCACCTCGCGCCGCGCGACACCTTCCAGCGCCTCACGCAGGGGCTTGATCGCGTCGCGCGCCGGCATGGTCGCAATCCAGTCGTTGAACTGTGCGATCTCGTCTTCGCAAATGCGCGCCGCGGTGGGGACTGCATCGCGACGCATTTCTTCCATGTCAAGAATGGGTTGATGCAGTGTGTCGAGGTCGACGAGTGTCACACCCAGCTGCTCGGTCACGCGCGGATCGATGTTGCGCGGCACGCTGAGATCCATAAGCAACAGCGCGTAGCCGGTGGATGCACACGACTCGCGGGCGTGCACGAGTGCATCATGCGTCAGCACCGGCACCTCACTCGCGGTGGCGATGATCACCACGTCGGCCATCGCCGCCTCGATGTGCAGTGCCTCCATCGGCGCGGCGCGACCTCCGACATACTTGGCCAACTCATGCGCCTTGTCGAAGGTGCGATTGATCAGCACCAGATCGCGCGCGCCAAGCTTATGCAACTGCTTTGCTGCGCGCGTCCCGGTTTTCCCTGATCCAACCACTACACAGCGTGCGCCCTGGAGATTGCCAAACCGCTGTGATGCGGTAACCGCCGCTTCGGCACCAACGGAATTGCGTCCGGCGGAGAGTGACGTTTCGGCCTGCACGCGCTTGCCGGCGCGCAACGCCGTTTCAAACAGGCGATGCAGCACTGGACCCGCCGCATGCCCATGCGACGCGCGCTTGTAGGCGGCGCGAAGCTGTCCAAGAATCTGTCCGTCGCCCAGTACCTGTGATTCAAGACCGGAAGCGATGCGTACGACGTGTCGTGCCGCCTGTTCGCCATAGCGTCGCGTTGCCGTGTGCAGCAATTGATCGCCTTCGGCTCGTGTGCGCATCCACCGTCGCGCAAGTGTCTGCACTGCCCGCTCCACGACTTTCATGTCCTCACTGTCCACCCAGGCATAGAGCTCAGTGCGATTGCATGTCGCAATCAGCGCCGCCTCGGTGACGATCTCGCTTCGCGCGGTGCGATAGAGCAGCGTGAGACGCTCTTCCGATAAGTGGAAGCGTTCACGCGTCGCAACATCTGCGAGCCGGAAATCGATTGCGATCGAGATCAGCATTTGCGGGCGGACGGGGACGGGAGGCTCACGCGGTCGCGAGACCGGTGAGATGCGCGAGATTCTTGAAGAAGATCCGTACGTGCGCCAACGGCCTTGCCTTCACGAGCTGCTTGTTCATGTAGCCGTCAAATGTGAGCTGCTGCACATCTTTGTCACGACAGATGGCAACGAACCGTTCGCGCCGATTGTCGTTGCTGTACCAGAAGTTCTGCATGATGTCGAGTACTGCGAACACAGCGCCATGCATGCGCATGAACTTGCGACGTGCGCGGCGCAGCGCTCTCGCGTTTCCGGTTGCCAGCGCCTCCTCGACCGCTTGCGCGGCAAAGCGTCCTCCAGTCATGGCGTAAAAGATACCTTCGCCGCTGGCGGGCGCGACTACTCCGGCCGCATCTCCTGCCAACACCACATCTCGGCCGTTGTCCCAACAGGGGAGGGGCTTGATGGGAATGGGCGCCCCTTCACGCCGCAAAGTCTCAACCTGATCGAGTCCGGTATCGTGGCGGAGCTTGGCGACCGCCTCTTTCAGGCCAAATCCCTTTTGCAGCGAGCCCGTACCGATGCTGGTCGTCGCCCCATGCGGGAAGACCCACGCGTAGAAATCGGGCGAGAGGGGGGCCTGGTAGTACACGTCGCAGCGCGCCGCGCCAAAGTCCGCCTTCCCGTCAACCGGCGACTTCACAATCTCGTGATACGCGAAGACATGCCTGGCCTTGTGCGAACCCGGGATGCACTGGCGTGCAATCGGGGAAAGCGCACCGTCTGCACCCACCACCATGCGCGCGCGAACCTGACGCAGCTCACCTGAGCGCGACTTGCCCTCCGTGTAGGTCAGGACTGCGACGCCGTCGTCGCCGCGCGCGAACTGAGTAAACGTACCGGTTCGCCGCTCAGCGCCAGCGCTCACCGCACGCTGACGGAGCCATTCGTCAAACACATCGCGATCAACCATGCCCACAAAGCCGTCCCCGACGGGGATGTCGACTATGCGGGACTTGGGCGAAATGATCCGTGCCGTATCGATGTGCGCCACGAGCATCGACTCGGGCACCTCGAAATCCTTGAGCAGCTGCGGCGGCACCGCCCCGCCACATGGCTTCGTGCGACCGGCGCGATCGAGCAGCAATACCGAACGACCTGTCCGAGCGAGATCGTGCGCGGCCGTTGCGCCCGCAGGGCCGCCGCCGACGACGACGACATCGTACAACTCGGGTTCCATTCCAACTGTCATGACATGATCTCCGAAACGTTTGCAGTGTTGTGCAACTTCGACTTCAACTGCACCGACCTTGCCGTTTCCTTCTCCGTGGGGACGAGACCGTACGGCTTGGCCAACGTCCAGGCGAACGACGGAACCATCGCACGCAAACGGTGAGGTCGTTCGTTCCGGAGGTTGAGAATGCCCTCGGTATGCTTCATCTCCACGCGGGTGCGCGCAAACTCGAGTCCCTTCGGCCCGAAGCGCGACATCATCCAATTCACCAACGGCCGCAGCGCTTGCGGAGTCCGACGGACCGGCAATCCCCCCTGCGACCGCTCCATCTGCGATACGAACGCCTTCACGGGTCCGCGGCGATCGCCCTTCGACTCCAGCGGCTTGGTGAGCAAGCTGTCGCCCAACAAGGCGAGCAACTCGCTTCCGCGATCGTTGCGTTCGATCAACCACTGATCACCAGATCCGGCCATGTACCCGACGGTGAGATCGCTCAGCACGTTCGTGTAGTCAAAACAGGACCGGCATGTGAGCGGAAAGAAATCGCGCGGCAGCTTCGAGATGGGCAGCAGCAGGAATGGAATCCGCTTCGACGTGCCGTCGACGAACCGCAACTCGACGTGCATGTCCGCGAGAAACTCGAGATACGTGATCGTCGAGGGATCGTCGGCGAGCAAGGCCAGGAAATCATGGAACTTGTCCGTGGTGGTGTTGTCGCTGCACGGCGTTCCGATCACATACAACCGCTCGAGTCCAAAGTCTGCTTCAATCGCACGCAGCGCATGCACCTGACAGGCAACGCCGATGAACGCGAGTCGTTTGTGGCCGAGCGCGACCGCTTGCTCCACCAGTGCCACGAGCGGCGCGTAGCCCATTTTCATGCCGCGGCAGTCGGCCATTCCTTCGGGGCGCGTGATCAGCGCAGGAACAGGACGCCAGCGGTCGTTTGCCGCGGACGTCGTCGCAATCACTGCGTCAACCATCCCGCGCGACAACAGCGCTGCCCCAATCGACGTCGTGATGCCCGTCCACTGCGCGCCGATAACCGCAGTACGCATGCGCGCGCGATGCATCGCCTTGAACGGGCCAAAATACATTTCGTCAGCGCGGTCGGCGTCACGTGTACGCCCATGCACGGCAACTTCGAGTTCGTCGTAGCGAGGATGAATGAACTGACAGGCTTTTCCACAGCGTGATGGATCTTCGGAACGGGAAACTCCACAGTCGGTGCACAGATCCCGTGACGGAGCGTCGTTCAGAATTGGCAGACCACGCCCCGCGGTCAACACGGCCTTCGATTGCATGTTCGTCGGCGCAATCGACGACTGTATCCGTTCTGTCGTTGAGCGATCGAATACCGGCGCGACGGTCATGACTGCAGCACCGCGGGGAGCATTTCGCCCCGCGCCCGGAAGACGTCGTTCGCGCGCTCGCTCGAGGCACTGCGAAGTGCCAACAGTGCGGATGCGGCAAAGAGCACGGCCTGCACGCTGAAGACGACGAGATAGCCACGGATCGGCGTGGACATCACTGAGCGGGCGATGTCCACGCCGGCGGCACCCGCCATTGTACCCGTTGCGTACGCAATCGCTTGCGCGGCACCGAACACGCCAAGTCTGAGACCAGCGCGCCCATCGCTGCGATCGCCCGTCAACGACATCATCGAACCGATCGCGCCGATCGCGAACACGCCGTTCGAGAGACCAAGCAATCCGACAATGACACGGAAGTACTGTGGATCGCCGACCGCCGGAGCGAGAGTCAATGCGACATACGTGCATGCCGACGCAAGACAGCCGGCTGCGGCCCAGTGACGCAGCTGACCGCTGCGTGTCGCAACCAAGGCAGCGACGACCATGCCGATCAGCACACCACCATGGTGTACACCGGACAACTTCGTGCTCTCACCCGGCGTCATGCCGAAGGCCAGTCCCGCGAACGGCTCGAGAATCAGATCCTGAGCGCTGTATGCCAGCATCGCGAGGAAAATGAAACCGGCAAACATGCGGGCGGCAGGTTCCTGCCAAACCGTCGAGAGGGAAGTGCGAAAGGACCCCGCGTTCGGCGCTGTCGTTGCCCCTGCCCTCGGCCCATTGTTTGCGATCGGTGGCATTGGCGTGCGTTCCATCCCGAGCGTCGCAACAACTCCGATCAGCAGTCCAATCCCGCCTATCCCGCCAGCGATTGCGATCAGTCGGGTGAACGAAAACGGATCGAGCAGCGATCCCGAGACCGCCGCGGTGATGATGATGCCCACGATCATCAGAATCCAGGTGATCGCCGCGGCTCCGGCCCGTTGATCAGGACGCGCACGTTCACTCATGAGCGCAAGCAACGGCGTACCGGATGCGCTCACGCCTGCGCCCAGCACGATGCTCGCGATCGAGGCGAGCAGAATGCCGAGTATTGGACGCTGCGCCATGATCGGGATGCTGGCCGCCACAGCTACGCCACCCAACGCGCAGACAGCGAGGCCACCAATGATCCACGGCGTGCGACGTCCACTGCGATCGCTGGCATGACCCAGTCGCGGACGAAGCACCAACTGCACGCCAAAATGCAGCGCGACAAGAATGCCGGGCACTGTGGCCGGCAACGCAAGTTCAACGACAATTACACGGTTGATGGTTGTCGTCAGCAATACGACGACAGCGCCGATCGCGGCCTGCACACAACCAAGCCGTGTCAGCTGCCACCAACTCATCGGAGCGCCTCGACGATCGGCGTGGCACGAACGGCAAACGCAGCGATCATCATCCCCGAGACATAGAACGGAACGCCGGCAGCACTGAACCAAAGCGCTCGTTCAACAGGCGCCTTCACAAAGCGCGACATCATCGCCGCTTGCATGACCGTCAACAGGGCGATCGCCAATCCGTGCCATGGCTTGCCCCATGCGATGAGCAGGACGACGGCGACGATTTGTGCAACGATCATCACGGCGGAGGCCACCCGCGCCGCTCCCTGAGCACCGAGCAGCACTGGCAGTGAACGTACATTCATGCGACGATCACCTTCGATCGCCTTGAAGTCGTTGAGCGTCATGATTCCATGCGCACCAATCGAATAGACAGTCGCGAGCAACAAGATCGGCATGGGCGGAATGCGATTACCCAGCATCACCGCGGCGCCCACAACCCACGCCAGTCCTTCGTAGGTAAAGCCAACGGCCGCGTTGCCGAACCATCCATTTTGCTTCAAGCGCACCGGTGGCGCGCTGTACGCCCAAGAAAAGACCAGCGCGAGTGAAACGGCCGCAACACCAAACGCGCCCAGCGGCACCGACGCGACGAGCGAAAGCAGCGTCCAAGCAATGGCCAGCCCGAGTCCCCAACGACCGGGGATACGGCCCGAGGGGATAGGGCGGTTGGGCTCGTTGATCGCATCGACTTCGCGATCAAACCAATCGTTCACCGCTTGGCTCGACGCACACACCAACGGCCCGGTGATGCAGATGCCCAGCGCCAGAAGTGGGAGCTGTTCGCTGATGGGAATGCCAGCAGAGATGGCCCCGCAAGTGAACGCCCACATCGGTGGAAACCAAGTCACCGGCTTGAGCAGCATCAGGACCGCTCTGGGGTCCGGCCTCGTGGGGGCCACTCGTAAAGGCAAGCTGACGCTCATGGTGTCCAGTTTAGTTTACAGATTCAGAAATACAACAGAGAATTTGTACCTCCCTGTATTTCTTTCTGCTAACTGACCGGATCGTCATCTCGATCGGCGCCCGGTGATACGAGCCGGTGTCTCCGCAACTTGACGTACAGGCTCTGTCGGCTCACGCCGAGGACTTCGGCGGCCGAAGTACGGTTGTCGTTCGTGAGGTCGAGGGCGGCTTCGATGAAGTGTCGTTCGACCAGATCGACCGTGTCTCGCACGAGGTCGCGGAGCGACACTCGTCCAACCAGCGAGGTGAGCTCTTCGACCGCGCGGGAAAGGTCACGCGCGCCTGCGGGGCTGCTGGCCAGGCGGCGACCGATATCGCGGAGCGTGAAACCGATGCAAGGCTCCTCCCCTTCCGGAACCCAGACGGCGGAGACTTCCACCTCGCTCTGGCTACCGTGTGCCCCGCGAGCCGCCGTGCCAATAAGCCGTACCGCTCCATTTTTTTTGAGCATGTTCAGGAATATGGAGAAGTCGGCGCCCGGCCGGCCAATCCAATTGCCTAGCGGCTGTCCCCGCACTTGCTCCTGACTTGCCAGTTCGGCGATATCGAGGAAGGCGCGGTTGGCGGTCAGGACGTTGCCCTCGAGATCCGTGACGACAAACCCGTCGGGTGAGCGCTCGATCAGGTCGAGGAGACGCGCAGGCGACCCGGCTGTGGCTTCCGGCGATGCAGCTTCTGTAGGCGTCAACCTGACCAGAAGCAGCGTCGCCGATTCCTGTCGAAAGCAGGACGCCGAGGCATGGAACGAGCGCTCGTTTCCGGTAATCGCGATCGTGACATCGCCGGCTCGACCGGAGCTCCGCGCTGTGGAGAGCAGCGTTTCAATGGCGCGCATGCTTCCGGGGGCGACTCCGAACGGGAACGACCGGTTGATGAGTCGATCAGCCGGTTCGCCGAACATGGTCCCCACGGCGCCATTGGCGTCGAGGACCTTGAGGGTGGATGCGTCGATGACCAGAATGCCGTCGCTCGCCAGCTGGAAGAGCAGGCGATAGCGGGTCTCGACATGACGCAGCCGCCAGTAGTCGCGTTCCATAGACTGCTGCGCTTCAACCAATCGCTGCTGGAGCGCCGACACATGGCGCATGTCACGGCCGACGGCGACAATTTCGCCGACATGGCCCAAGCGAAGCGTGGTATATGAAATCGGCACATCAACCCCATCCGTGAAGACGTGGTTGACTTGCCGACGCTTGGACACACCGCCGCCCGCTGCTTCTTTAAGCAGCGCCTCGATCTTGAGTCTCGTCTCGCCGGTGACGGTGTCGATCCAGGGGCGCCCCACCCACAGCCTGGTGTCGGCAAAGTGCGCTTCTGTACCCGTGACCGCGACGTCACAAATGACCCCGCTGCTGTCCATGACCAACGCGATGTCACCCCCGACGGCGAGCAACGCGGCCGCAGACCGTGCGTCTAAGTCGCCGAACGCGGGATCATTCGCGTCGAATGGCTTCAGTAAGCTCGCCATGGCTGCTGATTCCCTCCCGCAGAGTTCCGAGGGGAGGCACGGGGGCGACGGCCGAGAGGAGCGCCCGGGCGATCAGCGGTGCTTCGCGCGCGTCGACCGCATAGCCATCTGCGCCCACGCGTGCCACCATGTCGTGATCGTCGATAAACACCTTGCCGCCAACCATCACCCGCACGTTGGGATTACGCGATGATGAGCGGAGTCGACGGATTTCTCGTTTCAATGTAGAGAGTCGGTTTTCGCAGCCGACTGAAAATCCGATGATATCAAACCATTCGGTTGACACCATGGTCAGCATGTCACCCTCGGACCACGGGGCGCCAACGAGTACTCGCCACCCATCGCGGAGGAGGAATTCGGCGACAATGATTGCGCCCAGTGTGTGTTGCTCACCTGGGACGCAGGTAAGGAGCACATTGCCGACGGTTTCGGTTCCGCTGGATTCGGCGATAAAAACCTGCGACAGGTCTCGCAGAAGGCGCTGAATGCGCCCCATCGCCACCGTTACTTCCACAAAATCGCACTCGTCCGCGTCCCACAGCGACCCCAAGCGTCTGGCGGTGGGGGCCAGCAGGTCGACGTAGATCGTTTCGATCGACGTCCCATTCGCGACGAGGTCGCGAACGTAATTCACGGCCTTGTCGTCCTGGGTGCCGCGGACCGCGTCGACAAATGTTGTGACGTCGGCCTCGGTCAGCTGGCGGGCCACGGCCGCAACTATTGAAGGAGGAACGGGACCGACCCGGTGGCTCAACATCAGACGAGGCACGATCTCATTCTGGATCATGCGTTCGAGGCGCTCACGTTGGCGTGCGGCGGCGGACTGGGTGACGTCCACGAGTTCGCTGCCTCCGCTGGTACTGCCTTCGGGTGGTCGTTCCACGGCGGGGGTATGAGACGCGCCGATCATTGCCGTTGTGCCTCCAGAGCGCAAGAACGAAAAAAGTGCTGTGCGAACATCGTGACGCTTCGTCGGATTGTCAAGCAAACTTGACGTCAATCTTTCTTGACAACTTTCCGACCTGCGCCTACCATCGAGCGCATCTGGGTAGCGAACCCCCGGAACAAGACGGCCTCAGCAAGATGAAAGTTGTGAACACACACTCGACGGCCGCAGCTGTTGCGGCTGTAGCCCCGCGTCCTTTGACCACCAAGCTGGCCAAGGGTGCTCTGTACACCCCCGAGGAACGTCGCCGTCGCGACGCATCCAAATGGACGATTGTCCAGGGCGTGCTGGCGCCCGTCCAGTTTCTGGTAATGGCGATCTCCGTCGCGCTCGTGCTGCGCTATCTGCGCACGGGCGACGGCTTGGCCGCGGCGAACATTTCCGTGATCGTCAAGACCTTCGTCCTGTACACGATCATGGTGACGGGCGCGATCTGGGAAAAAGAGGTGTTCGGGCAGTACCTCTTTGCCCGGCCGTTCTTTTGGGAAGACGTGGTGAGTTTCGGCGTGATTGCGTTGCATACGGCGTATCTCGCCGGCCTTGCGCTGCAATGGCCGCCGCGCTCCTTGATGGTGCTCGCACTCGTGGCCTACGCAACGTACGCCGTCAACGCGGTGCAGTTCATCCTCAAGCTGCGCGCGGCACGCCTTTCGGAGCGCACGGCCACAGCATCGTCCTCCGTGGATGCGACGTCGCTCGAGGTCACCGCATGACGGCCGCAATGTCCCCGCCAACGTCGAGCGGATGCGTTGATGCGGCGAGCGGAGCGCGCACGACGTTGCCGGTCATCCGGGAGCGCGGTCAGCACGAGGTGTTCTGTGGCCTCACCGGTATCGTGTGGCTGCACCGCAAAATGCAGGACGCGTTTTTCATGGTTGTCGGCTCGCGAACCTGCGCGCATCTGGTCCAGTCGGCGGCTGGCGTGATGATCTTCGCTGAACCACGGTTTGGCACGGCAATTCTTGGTGAGCGCGACCTCGCCGGCCTGGCCGACGCCAATGACGAACTCGATCGCTGCGTGCTGCAGCTGCTTGATCGCCGTCCCGATGTGAAGACGCTGTTCCTCGTTGGCTCATGTCCGTCGGAAGTGATCAAGCTCGATCTGCATCGTGCCGCCGAACGATTGAACGACCGGTTCTTTCCGCGGGTGCGCATTCTCAATTATTCGGGGAGCGGGATCGAGACGACGTTCACGCAGGGTGAAGACATGTGCCTCAAGAGCATGGTTCCGCACTGCCCGGATGGCGCGGCAGCTGTGGCCAAGCCTGAGCTGCTTGTCGTTGGCACGATCGCCGATGTGGTGGAAGATCAGTTCGTCCGACTGTTCGAGCAGATGGGCGTCGGGCCGGTGCGCTTCTTCCCTCCGCGTCAGGCGCGCGATCTGCCACCCGTTGGACCGGGCACCCGCCTGCTCCTTGCCCAGCCGTTCGTAAGCGAGACGGCGCGCGCCCTGATCGCGCGTGGCGCAACGCTACTGTCGGCGCCATATCCGTTTGGCGTGGAAGGAACCACCGCTTGGCTTGCGGCTGCGGCCGCGGCTTTCGATGTTCCGACCGAACACTTTCGGCGTGTCATTGCCGCGCCAGCTGAACGCGCGCGGAAGGCGCTCAATCGCTATCTGCCGCGACTGTCGGGCAAGCGACTGTTCATGTTCCCCGACTCGCAGCTTGAAATTCCGCTCGCGCGTTTTCTGCATCGCGAAATGGGAATGGAACTGGTCGAAATCGGTACGCCGTACCTCGATCGCATGATGGTGTCTGCGGAGCTGGCTCTGCTCCCCGAGTCGGTGCAGCTCACCGAGGGGCAGGATGTGGAACGACAGCTCGATCGTTGTCGCGAAGCCCAGCCCGACCTTACAGTGTGCGGGCTTGGCCTCGCAAATCCGCTCGAGGCGGAAGGTTTGCGCACCAAGTGGTCGATCGAATTGGTGTTCTCCCCCGTGCATGGCTTCGACCAGGCCGGCGACCTTGCTGAACTCTTCGCGCGTCCGCTGGAACGCGCCGAGCGCCTACTGGTTTAGAGCCAATACCATGCAACTCACGCTCTGGACGTACGAAGGACCGCCGCACGTGGGTGCGATGCGGATCGCCACCTCGATGGAGAGCGTGCACTACGTGCTGCACGCGCCGCAGGGTGACACCTACGCCGACCTGTTGTTCACAATGATCGAGCGTCGCGACAAACGTCCACCGGTCACGTACACGACATTTCAGGCGCGCGACCTTGGTGGGGATACCGCGGAGCTGGTGAAAGCGTCGGTACGTTCCGCGTACGAGCGCTTCAAGCCGCAGGCAATGCTCGTGGGCGAATCATGTACCGCCGAGTTGATTCAGGATCAGCCGGGGACGCTGGCGCAGAGCATGGGATTGCCGATACCGGTGATCCCGCTCGAATTGCCGGCCTACTCCAAAAAAGAAAACTGGGGGGCGAGCGAGACTTTCTATCATCTCGTGCGCGCTCTCCTTCTGCCCTTGGCCCCCACGCCAGGAACGCCACGCGCCATCCGCCCCGACGGGCGCCGCGCGCGTTGCAATCTGCTTGGGGCCACGTTGCTTGGCTTCCGCAATCGCGATGATGTCCGCGAAATCACGCGGCTGTTGTCTGACGTCGGCGTGGATGTGCATGTTTGCGCACCGCTCGGCGCGTCACCGGACGATGTGCGAAAAATTCCGGAAGCCGATTTTAATGTCGTGTTGTATCCGGAAGTCGCGGAGACCACCGCGCGCTGGCTGCAGAAGACGTTTGCGATGCCGTATGTCAAGACGGTACCGATCGGTGTTGGCGCAACGCGCGATTTTCTGCGTGAAGTGGGGACGATGGCCGGGGTCGATGTCGAGCCGGTGTTGTCGCGCGAACGCGCTGGCGATGCGCAGATGAATTCGAGTCAGTCGCTGCTTCCCTGGTATTCGCGGTCGGTGGACGCGACGTACCTGACCGGCAAGCGCGTGTTCATCTTTGGTGATGCCACGCATGTGCTGGCGGCTGCACGCATAGCGAAGGATGAACTCGGATTCAATGTCGTCGGCATCGGCACGTACGCGCGCGAATATGCGCGTGATGTGCGCGACGCGGCGAAGGCGATGGGCATCGAAGCGCTGATCAGCGACGATTACCTCGAAGTGGAAAAGGCGGTTGGTGATCTCGCCGTCGAATTGGTCCTCGGCACGCAGATGGAACGTCACATTGCCAAGCGACTTGGGATCCCTTGTGCGGTGATTTCGTCTCCCATTCACGTGCAGGACGTGCCGGCGCGTCATTCGCCGCAGATGGGTTTTGAAGGCGCCAACGTTATTTTCGATACGTGGGTGCACCCGCTGATGATGGGGCTGGAAGAGCATCTGTTGCAGATGTTCCGCGAGGACTTCGAGTTCAGCGATGGAAAGACTGCGTCGCATCTGCATGCGGTCGGCGGGCACTCTAAAGCGCCCACTGCTGCTGCGCCCGCGATCACGCCCACGACGGGCGAATGGCAGGCCAATCCTGAGCCTGCGGGCGCGGTCGGGCTGGCCGAGGAAGAGACCGAGGCTGTCGCTGCAAAAACGCCACCCGCGGGCACGCTGATTCCGGAGCAGGCACGGTGGATGGCGTCGGCGGAGACGGAGCTCAAGAAGATTCCGTTCTTCGTGCGCGGCAAGGCGCGTCGCAACACCGAAAAGTACGCGGCGGAACTTGGTCTTTCAGAGATTTCGGTCGATACGTTGTATGAAGCCAAGGCGCACTATGGCAAGTAGGCCGGTCCCGGTGCGCTTTGTGGTTGTCACGCTCGATGCGCATCTGGCCGATGCGTTCGAGCGGGCAAAAAACGCGTTGCAGCGCGACCTGCCGGGGCTGAGCATCAGCATGCACGTCGCGGCGGACTGGGGGAGCGATCCGTCGCTGGCGGAACGCGCGCGTACCGAGATCGCACGGGCCGACTTCATCGCCTGCACGCAGCTGTTTCAGGAAGAATATTCCAAAGAAGTGCTTGCTGCGGTGCAGGCGCGTCGTGCTGGTGCGGATGCTGTGCTGTGCGCGCTCTGCACCCCCGAGCTGGTCAAGTGTACCCGACTGGGTCGGTTCGACATGTCGGGCGGCGAGACCCGTTCTGCGTTCTCGCCCATCTCGTTGTTGAAAAAGCTTCGTGGCTCTCGCGAGGATGGCAAGTCGAGTGGCGAGCGCCAGATGACCGCGCTTCGCACATTGCCCAAGCTGCTCAAGTTCATTCCGGGGCCAGCGCAGGATGTGCGCGCGTATCTGTTGCTGCTGCAGTACTGGCTTGCCGGATCGGATACGAATATCGAGCAGATGGTGCGCTATCTGATCGATCGGTATGCGGTTGGTCCGCGCGCCGCACTCAAGGGTGCGCTAAAGCCGAAGGATCCCGAGCAGTATCCGGAAGTCGGGGTGTGGCATCCGGATCTTCCCAATCGCGGTATTGCGGCACAGGTCAAGGCGCTGCCCAGCGCGAAGAACGCGAAGGGCACGGTCGGTGTGCTGGTCGGTCGCTCGTATCTGTTGGCCGACAATACG